>CALRHD010000009.1 GCA_943359325.1 Candidatus Uhrbacteria bacterium
ATCCTCGCGTTCTCGCCCGACGTCCACGGCGAAACCACCATCATGTACCTTTCAAAACATATCCATGCACTTGGCCGCCGCGTTACTCGCCTTGCCCGCGGCCTTCCCATTGGCGCCGACATCGAATACGCCGACGAAGTCACCCTCGCCTCTGCCCTCACCGGCCGATCGGAAGCGTAAAATCAACTCTACACCACATACCCCGTTCCTTGTTCAGCCCCGCAGCCGCAGTCCGTACACAAGGCCTCGGCTTACGCCGGCCACGGACTGACGGGCGGTGCCGAACGACGTCACGAAGTATGTGGTGTAGAGTTGGCCAATTCCCCATTTCACTCTATACTCTCCCCATGCATCGCATTGTTCGCACCTCGCTCTTTACGCTCTTTTTGCTCGTTTTTTTAATTGGTGCTCCCATTGTCGTCCTCTATACTGCGGGGTATCGTTACAGTCCCATAAACGGGCACGTTGTCCGAACAGGAGCGCTTTCCGTCGTCAGCACACCACGTGGAGCACATATTTCGCTCAACGACACGCCAACAGGAAAAAAGTCACCGTATATTTTTAATCGCGTTATCCCCGGAACATATACGGTCACACTTTCAACCGATGACTCTCACGAATACAAAAAAACCGTCACTATAGAAAGTGGAAGGACAACATACCTTGGTGACGTGACACTTTTTGCGCGAAGCGAACCCGTACTGCTCGCAGATGACGATGCCGCACGGGTGACACCTGCGCTCAAATCGCAAACAACAGGTACGGTGACACTGGTGCCGAACAAAACTGCAGTTGAAGTACGAAAAAAAAATGGCGACGCGCTCATCGCTCTCCTTCCACTCGACACCTACACTATTGCGGAGGATGACGGCGATATTTCGGTACTGACATCATCCAGTGGCAAACTATATCTACTCGATGCCACGGCTGATGCGCCAATTTTGCTTTCAGCGAATGGAACGATTTTTGCGTGGAATAGCAAAGCGCAAGAACTGGTGTGGAGCGACGGCATCGAAGTGAATATGTACCGTGTGTCACAACACGTCAGCACATTTATTACACGCCAAGGCGACCCCATTCTTTCGCTCACGATGTTCAGCGACGCACACGCAATCGTCGTCACCACAAAAACTTCTGCTCGTGCATTCGTGCAAAATGACAACGTCCCCGCGACGCTGCTTCTTACCGTAGATAGCATCGAGGATCTCTGGATCGCCGACGACGACACCACATTGTACTTCCTCGGAACAGAAAACGGCACGCGAGGAATCTATGAGCTGGTGCTGCGCTAATTCGTAAACTCGAACGTCGCAAGCATAATGTCGACTTCTGCATTGTCGGGATGCGTGGTCAAGATCCGGATGAGCGCCTTGTTATACGAAATATAATATTCGACACGATCAGTAAACGTATATTTCACCGCGGGATATCCCGCGAACAAAAATGCATCTCTCGTTGGCGTAGGCTGCACGTCTTGGTAGCGCAACGTAATGTCACTCAGCGATACCCGTTCCTGCCCAATAGTGACATAGTCGCTGCCAACGCCCGCCACGGGCTGAAAAAAGACACTTCCAGAAGTTACTTTTCCATCACTTTCCTCGGTAAGGTGCTGCACACTCCAGTCAGCGGGGTAGCCCATCGTCCATACGTCGCCCATGTACGTCAGCCAGCCGTCGGGTAACAACGACGACGTCCATGCGCCGCCATCCTGTGTATTTTTTGGTGACTCTTGGCGAAGCGAAAACGACAAAAACACCACAAGCCCTGCGGCACCTGCGACCGCAACAATCGTGAGCCAAAGGGGGATGATGCGTACGGCAGCCATACTTGCTACTCGTTACTCGTTACCTTTAAAAATTCCCTCAGCGCATCAATGCGTGGACGCAACTTCGGCAACTTCGTATTGCGAAGCATAGCGAATTTTGGCGCCGACGCTGCACGAGGGAACGCACTCGACGACACGGGCGTTCGTGGCGTCGTTACTCCCGCAATATGAAAAATCTCCTCAGCAAAAGCATACCACGTGACGCCGATACCTTCATTAACGATGTGGTAAATGCCTGATGGGTAGGTTGTAGGGGGTAGGTTGTAGGGGGTAGGTGTGACGAGAAGAGAGAGCGTGGCTTCCGCAATATCTCTGGTATAGGATGGCATACCGACTTCTTCGTCGACGATCTGGAGTGAAGGTTTTTCCTTTGCAAGTTTCAACATGAGTGCAACAAAACTTGGCTTCGTGCCTTCTGAAATTCCCGGTTGCCCAAAAATTTTCGACAAGCGACACAAAAAATACTTTCCACCCGCGTCAATCACAAACCGCTCCCCCGCTGCTTTTGTTGCACCGTATTTTGAAATCGGGTTCGGCACGTCTTCCTCAGTGTACCCCTCCTCTTTATCGCCCTGAAACACATAGTCCGTACTATAATGCACAAACGGGATACCACGTACCGCACATGCCTCGGCCAAATTTTTAGGACCAAGCGCATTGATAGCGTACGCAATCGGGTAAATGTCGGGCGCTTCAACTTTGTCGACAAAATTATATGCAGCGGTGTTGATCACGAAGTCAGGCTTTTCGTCATCGATTCTTTTTGCTATTGCATCGACATCGGTAATGTCGAGCGTGTCACGATCGGTCTGCAAAACATCGTGCCCTGCCACACCAAACACGCGAACAATATCTTGTCCAAGATTGCCCGACGCACCAGTGAGAAGAATTTTCATATGTCAAAACGGCAAATCGAGATCAGAAAACTTTGGTGCAGCGGCGTCGCGAATAGAGAGCACGGGTTCTCCTTCGATTGGCCACGAGATGCTGAACACAGGGTCGTGATATGCAACATTCCCATCACCGAGTTTATCGTAGGTGTGTGTACATTTATAGAGTACCTCACAATCTTCGAGTGCGTAAAAACCGTGCGCAAATCCCGGAGGTAACCACAACATTTTTTTGTTTTCTGCTGTAAGGTCGATAGCGAAGTGCTGCAAATATGTCGGCGACGCTTTACGAAGGTCAACGGCAACGTCCCAAATTTTCCCTACTGCGCACCGCACCAACTTCCCCATTGCTTTTGGCGGCAATTGGAAGTGCAAACCCCGCAACACACCTTTTGCCGAACGTGAATGACTGTCTTGCGCAAACACGACCGGCAACCCTTCCGCCGCAAACTTGTCGGCGTTAAACGATTCATAAAAAAAACCTCTGTCGTCGCCGTAAATTTCCGGCTCAACCACGAGAAGTCCTTGAATGGGTGTTTGTGTAATACGCATATCAATTCCCAAACTGTCTCCCATACCAATCTCGATACGCAGAGCTGTTGCGAATGGCGCGCCACCACGCGTCATTTTTCCGATACCATTCTACCATGTGTCGCAATCCCTCTTCGAATGTCATCGTATGCGACCATCCAAGTTCGCGCATAATTTTCGACGGGTCAATTGCATAACGCCTGTCTTGTCCGAGACGGTCCTTCACAAACGTCACCATGTTGTCGCCAAGCCCCATCACTCGAATGAGCAACCGCCCTGTTTCGAGCATGGAAAACTCTGCGTTGCCGCCCATCATGTACGTTTCACCCATCACACCACGCTCCAAAATAGCAAGCACACCAAGGCCGTGGTCGCGCACATGAATCCAGTCTCGCACTTGGTGACCATCGCCGTGAATATGAATGGGCTTGCCGTCAAGTAAATTCGTAATCGAGATAGACAAATACTTTTCCGGATATAAATACGGTCCGTAGTTGTTTGTACAGTTTGAAATTGTCGCACGAAGGCCATGCGTATGGATTGCGGCGCGTACTAAATGGTCGGACGCGGCTTTTGTTGCACTGTACGGATTACGTGGATCGTAGTGCGACTGTTCATGAAACTTCGCGTCCATTGGACCGAGCGACCCAAACACTTCGTCGGTCGACACATGATGAAAACGTTTTTGATATTTCACACACGCATCAATAAGTCGCTGCGTTCCCAAAATGTTTGTAAGGATAAATGGTTCGTTGTCCTGAATACTGCGGTCGACATGCGTTTCAGCAGCAAAATTGATTACGGCGTCAACGTCTCGCACCAACGTATCGACAAGATCGCGGTCAACGATTGAACCATAAATAAATTTATAGCGCGAGTGGGTTTGAATATCGACCGTCGTCGCCAAGTTTCCTGCGTACGTCAATGCGTCGAGGTTGACGACGTCCCAATCAGGACGCTCCGAAAGCACCACGCGAATAAAATGCGAGCCGATGAATCCACAACCACCTGTAACAAGGATCTTCATATTGCAGCTAGATTACCCGCCCCGACGCTGCTGGTCAATGATTTCCATGACTTTTGGCTTTGCTTGGTGCCAGCCTGCGATGCACATGCCGTCTATAAACGTTCCCGCCACGATCATTGCTTCAAGCTCTTCTGGCGTCACGCGCAAATACTCAAATTGCTCTTGACTATCGTGTGCAGAGTTGATCGGCGTAAGATCCCAAGCAACGAAAGTATTACACACCTCGGTCAATACACCGTTGCACGCCGAAAACATGCCGATATGCGCAAAATACTGTGCGGACATTTTTGCTTCTTCCGCAAACTCACGCGTCGCGGCAACGAGCGGGTCTTCACCACCGGTACCACCCATTGGAAACTCTATGCTCTCCGTCATAAAGAGCGGACGGAATTGCTTAATGAGCAAAATTTTTCCGCTCTCGTCAACCGCAATTATTTGCGCTGCGCCAAGCGTCTCACAAAAAAAATAATCGTGCGGCACACCATACGGCCCAATAAATTTTGCCTTACAATATTTCCAATATGGATTCTCATCGAGCACTTCTGTAGAAAGTTTTTTCCACGGAGTCAATGTCATAAGGCCTCTCTTATTTTCTCAGCAACACTCGCCAATGCATCTTTTGACGGATTCGTTTTCACGAACGTCCGCTCATCACCTTCTTTGCGCGGCATAAGGTGAAAATGAGTATGCATGACATCCTGCCCTGCAATAGCGCCATGATTCATGCCGAGGTTGTAGCCTGTTGCACCGATGGCCGAAAGAATTTTTGGGGCGATTTCGTAGATGGTCTCCATACATCGTGCGGCGTCTTCGCGGGAACCTGTGTCAAGATTTTCTGCATGCTTTTTTGGGACGATGAGCGTGTGTCCCTCACTCACAGGACCGATGTCAAGAAACGCGATGACATTCTCATCTTCATAAATTTTGTAGCACGGCAATTCTCCCGCAATAATTTTACAAAAAATGCAATTCATAGAGTGCGATAAAGAAAACTCGGCATGGTGGCGATGCACACGGCAAGCAAAAGCCGAAAGTCACCGAAGACTTCCCCGTTGTGCCACACGATGCCCGCAAGCGCAAGGCCAAGAACGAGAGTGGCAAATAACGAGTAACGAGTAACGAGTCCTGAAACCACCTGTTTCTTTTCACTCACTCCCCAGAGAACACCAAAAACAATTGCTGCGGCCAACCACCAGTACACAGAAAAAACAAAACCTACAAATCCCGGCTCGAGGTAATCAAGATACGCAAAGCCAAGCGTAGAGAATATGCAAACGAGAAATGCAGTACGGAAAAGTCGGGCTACCATATACGATTCACAATTTTTTGTATGACGTCACCGAACGTCATTGGCGGTTTGTGGAATTGGAGGCGAATGTTATTGACGCGAATACCTGTGGTGTCGGCGATACCCGGTGCGGAAAGTGTGAACTTGATCGTATCATCAGGCTGACGGATTTTTGCGAGATCGAATGACGCGACGCCACGTACGCTACTGTTTGCAAGTGATAGCGGTGAACGATATGTGGCAAATACATAGTCGATTCCTTCACGATCGAGGTCAGTATATGCGGTGAGTCGTGTGGGATATGGGTTGAAAAATGATGCAGACGAAAATGCGAACAACCCCGCGCCGGTAATTTTGACGTCACCCACGGGCGTCAATGCTGCGACAAGTCCTGCGTCGGTAATGTCGCTCTGCACTTTTTCATGACTCTCGGGAAGCAGAAGCGTTTGCGAGCCAACGGAAATAGATTGCGGAGAATCGGCATGAAAAGTTTCAACAGTAAGGTGCTTTGCGGTAGTAACAAACGATGTACTCCGCGGTGTGCGGTAACCCACGTCGTCGGCAATATAGAGTTGGTTCACGAACGTCACATAACGCTGCGGCGTCGTAATCACGCGCCAAAAAATATCGCTTGTTCCCGACATTTCAACGGTGTACACACCCTCCGCAAGATGCGCGACGCGAACGCCAACGGTATGCGTCGAGCTCTGTTGTGCGTCGCTCGTTATGCCGTCGTCGTCGATACGCGATTCAGCAACGACTTCCCCCGCCTCGTTCCACACACGAAGTGCTCCCGCATCGGCACCTTCTGTACGATTCATGTCCATGTACACAAGTGTGACGTCTAAAGTTTCATTTTTCACATACGTTGTAAACGTGTGAGAACCGCGGAGCGACACATCGATTTTTTGCGAAGGAGAAAGTGGCGTGTACCGCGCATCACGATACGGAGTGTCGAGGGTGGCGTGGTATGTCGCAATAGCAGTGCGGTTCGGTGCATTCGCCATGAAACTTGCAATGCTACCGTATGTCGACGCGCGTTGCAGCAACACACGATCGCCATCGCGCAGCACGTCCCACCCTGCATTGTCGATACGTGCATTCACGAGTGGACGAAAATCGTACGATTGGGAAGTAGCGTCAGTCAGCGCACCGATCTCAAACATCGATTGATCGCTTAGTGCAAAGTCCAGCGCAACGTCAACAGATGTGTAACCACCATGCGGAATATTAACGGTAAAATAAGCAGGATCTTCAATGAGCCGCACACCGTCGCCATCGTTCGGCGCGCGTTCGATCGGCAAAATGCGATTAATATACGGCGACAATTCCTGTGTTCCTGCGTCAATGGTAAACACACCCGACGGTGCAAGACGGTGAAGAACAAGCACCGCAAGCACCACAAACGGAACCGCGATGATCACACCGTGAAGGAGAAGTTCCGAAGTGGAGCGGTGAGAAATTCTCATAGCTTTTCAATGCGATACAACGCCTCGTCGCCAATATCTTTTACAAATACAATTCGGAGTCCAAGCTCTGCAAGTTTTACCGTATTCAAATATATCATGTCGCTCTCGGGAAACGGAATGCCATAATAATACAGCGGCGCAAGGGTAACGGCGACAGGAAGCGCGGCATATGTCGTGTCGCTGCGAAGCGGCTGGATGACGCGACGATGTGGCCACAGAAATTTGTCGGCGCGGTCGACGACGATAATTGCATCTTTTTCTGTTGACGCAATAATTTCATCGCGCTTCGCAGCAGAAGCAAACAGCACCGAGCGCGTATGGATGAGTCCATCATCGCCACCGAAAACGGTCGTGGCAGAGAAAATAATAAAGATCAAAAGGAGAAAAGGGGTCTTTTTTTGCATTATTTCTACCGCTCTCGCCACAAACAACGTCGACAACACAAACAGCGGCAACCAATAACGAACATGGGAATCACCTATTGTTATTGCAGACGGATCAGGATTGTCATTAAACGACCAACTGCCATACACGATGCCGAGCCACACCGCCAACCCAATCGTCACCCACAAAAGTGCTCGCCAAACATTTCTGTTCTTTTCTCTCAATGTCATCCACATGCCCGCAATCGTACCTATCGTCATCAACGGAAAAAGCACCAACCCAAAGTTCCACACATTTTTGAGGATAGCGCGAGGATGAAAACCGAATGGAAGAACTGCGTGTTTCCAAATGACACTTCGTTGCATTTGTAACGTAGTAACATTTGTAACTTCGACCATACTCATGCCCTCTGACACCGGAATATCCTGTTTTTCGTGCACGGTGTAGCCGGTCACAAACGGACTGCCGTAGTCATGCGCATTCATGAGCAACATTCCTGCAATTGGCAGTGAGAGGCCAATAAAAAAAGTGAAGAGTGAAATCCGCCAGCTAATAACTTGAAATCCTTTATGACAAAAAATGAACGAACCGATCGCAAGAAGAATAACCCACGGTGCTTCAGATGTCCGAATCCAGAGTGCACCACCAATGAGGAGGCCAGCAGTAAACCATTCAAATGAGAGAGCGGCTCGGAAACTTGGAGACTCAGAGACATGGCGAGATAAGGGTCGTGCGATCGCGACCCACACGGCGAAAATCAGAAAACAAATAAATGGAATGTTGTGCATCATGCTGCGACTTGTCCAATACCAGACTGCAGGATGAACGGCAAGGAGCATGGTTGCGATGTTTGCGAAGCGAAAGCCACAAAGTCGTCGTGTCATGTCCCACCATGCGGCAAGTGCAACGAAGAGAAGAAGCGGCGTGAACAATGGAATGCCTGCATCGCCAACGACATATGCGAAGAGTCCTGAAAATATCGGCCAGCCGAGAAAACTTCCCGGACGCAAATACTCACTAATAGCAACAACGCTGCGCGGATGAACAATGTTGTGGAGAGCGACGTTGATCGCGTCGTAGAACCGAGGGTCGGAAATCGCATGCACTGCTTTTGCAAAAATAAAATTCGCATTTTCATCGGGCGACGTAAATACATGGGACGTACCGAACGTTAACCACAACAGACTCGCTCCGTAGAGTGCAATGAGCGCCGCGATGGCAAACAGCTTTTTCATGTTCACAAAGAGTATGTAATAGTGGCAATTGCTGCAAACGCGGTCGCCAATACGAGTATCCATTCGGCAATGTCAACGCACGCCGTTTGATCAAGTGCGACGCCAATGAGAAGTAGTGTTACTGATAAAAATTGCAAAAACATCTTTATCTTCCCCCACGTGTTTGCCGTAAGAATGCTGCGCCGCTCTTTGATGCGTCCTGCCCAAATAAGAAGCGGAAGGAAGTCGAACACAACGGCAACAATGACAACAACAGGGTGGATAAAACGCATCGCAAACACAAGCGCAACGAGGCCGATAAGCAGTTTATCGGCAACGGGGTCGAAAAGTGTGCCCCACGACGTGATGTTGCGTCGCACGCGCGCAAGGCTGCCGTCAACGGCGTCTGTTGCTGCGGCAATCACAAACAGAGGGATGCCAAAACGAAAATTCCCCACTGCAAGTAAGTACACCACTATCGGCGTCAACACGAGGCGCAAAACCGTGAGGTGGTTCGGCGTCACGAACTTTGGCACGAACGGCAGCACGAGTGCTCGCACCGCATAATCATGCGGATACAGCGTATACGGGTCGCGAAGCATAGTGCTACAATGATAGCAGATTATGAAAAATCTCCCCCTTCGCGCTCTTGCGGCAATCGCGCTCGTTGCCATTTTTGGCAGTATTCTCTATTACGCTGTGCCCGTAACCGTACTCGGTCTACTCGTTGTCGTTATAGCCGCGATTGGCATTGCGGCAATGATCCCAATCGAAAAAGAGGCTTCGGATCACAATGACGAAGGACATGGTGTCGGGCTTTTCTCCGCCAGCGGGCGGATCTCATTTCTCCTTTTTACTTTTGTTATTTCGCTCGCCGCATGGTGGAACGTCATTCTCCACACATCGATCACGACTGCAGTTCGTTCACCATGGAGCGTTGTCAATCCATTTGCACTCGTCGCCTTCGGTGTAGCAGTTCTGTGTTACATGGCATTGCTTTCACACACGAAGGTACAAAATAACCATCTTCTCTCCGTCCTCTTTCCTTTCGCGATTCTTTTCTCTGCCCTCGCGATGGCGGCGGTCATCTATCCACTCGGTTTCGGCTTCGATCCATTTTTACACCGCGCAACCGTCACACACATTGTGGAGTATGGGACAATACACCCAAAGCCGCTTTACTATATTGGACAGTACGCAATCGAGCTTGTACTCGCGATGGTCGGTCATATTCCCCTCAATCTCGTCGATCGATTCCTGCTCCCCGTATTCGCAAGTTTCGCGATTGTGACGTCGCTCGTCCATTCCCAAAAAAGCAAAACGGCATACTTCGTCATCCTCTTTCTTCCTCTCGGTGCCTTCATCACCACAACCCCACAAGGTGTCGCATACGTCTTCGCGCTATGCGCAATTTTGCTCTCACGTCTTCCTCAACCAGCGAACAAATTCCCCTTACTCATTCCTCTCACATTAGCCGTGGCGAGCACCATTACTCACCCTATCGCAGGAATCCCTGTTCTACTCTACGTTGTTACAAATGAAATACTTCGCCATATTCCCGACCACCACACCGCACTCCGAAATCTAACTCTCATATGTTCAGGCATTACTGCCGCATGCGCAATTCCTCTCCTCTTCGCCGTGCAATCCGTACGAAGCGGCCTTTCGCTCTCGTTCAACGCCGCGCACTTTTTTGACATCACACGCTGGAAAAATCTTGGACTGACGTCATTTTTCAGCAACCATTTTTCAACGTGGTACGACGGTCTCTATCTCGTCATCGACAACATACTCCTCATCGTCATCGTGCTCGCCATCATCGGATACGCGATTTCCCGAAAAAGGCGAAAAAGGGGTCAGGTCTTGTTATTACTCATTTTGCCGATTATTTTTTCCGGTGCAATGTTCGTAAGTTTTCTTATTCTCAATATCGGATTTGATTTTGACTTTCTTATTTCCTATGAACGTAGCGACTACGCCGTTCGCGCATTGACGCTCATACACCTCTTTTTGCTCCCGCTCGTCGCCATTGCACTCGACGTCATAACTACCATTCGTCAGCGCCCGCTTCGTATTACTGCATATATTCTCCTCACACTCATTGGCATGGCAAACGTCTATGGCGCATATCCACGCCACGATAGCTACGCTCGTAGCGCTGGTTTTAATGTGAGCATCGCGGACTTCGACGCTGTTGCCGCAATAGCTGCAGCGGGAGGTGACGATGACTTTATCGTACTTGCAAATCAAGCAACATCTGCTGCTGCAGTTGAAGCGTATGGATTTAAAAAATATTATCACGACAATATCTTTTACTATCCCATTCCCACTGGAGGTGTACTCTATGAAAAATTTTTAACCATGGTCAACGATGCACCAACGCGTAAAACCATGATAGAGGCCATGGACATTGCAGGAATTGACCGTGCATTTTTTGCGGTCAGCGACTACTGGTGGAAATCCGAAGAGATAATCGAAAACGCAAAACGAGAGGCTGACGACTGGTTTTCAGTCGACAATGGTGCGGTAACAGTGTTCAAGTTTCGAGCTAAATGAGTAATAACAAGACCTGACCCCTTTTTCTCCTTTTTCTCTACCCACCTGCAGCTTCGACCAACTCCTCTACACGGCTTTGCGACAACCCTGTGCGGTGCGCAGTTTCGGAAGGTTCGCGCAATGAAAGATCGTGACACGTCATGATACCGGCCTTAGCGAATACAAAAAGTTCAGTTTTAGTCAGACCGCGCAGAAGCGTCACGGGGTACCTTTCGAGACGGTCGATCATCGCCATCAAACCATTTGCGCGGTCAGGAAATTCCCATCCAATCAGCTTCATGCCTTTGCAGCGTCCAAACTGCGCGGCACGCTCTGAAAATGCGTTGTTCGTCACAATCCAAAATTCTGCAAATCTCGGGCACAGGTTAAGCGCGGCGCCGTCGAGCAAATCCAAATACCGCGCGTAACTCGCCATGACGTCTTTCAAATGCACGGTGTCGTTTTGCGAATTACGAAACTTCGCTTCAATCGCAAACATCTTTCCATCCTTCGTCGCGGCAATGTCGACTTCATGCTTCACGCATGAACCCTGATACTCGTCGGGCAATTCGGTTTCGTAACCAAGCGCCGCGAGCAACCCTGCAAGATATCGCTCGAACAAAAAACCCTCAGGGCCGAGTGCAAACAACGCGTCACGAAGCGCGTCGTGGCCACCAAAAATTTTTTTCAACGCCCCCTCCACATACCGCTATTGTACGATATTTACTAAAAGTTGTCTGCCCCGCGCTTCGTACTCCGCGCTGCCGATCGATTGTTCCTCGAGAATATAGTCAGCGACAATTCCCTGCGCTGCAATCGCGTCAGATTGCGCAAGCGCCGTTGCATACCATTCCAAAAACGCAAAGTGTAGCGCCTCGCGCGTTGCATCGTCCTCCACCTGCAGCCACATTTCTTCGTCGACGACATGCTGCGCTTCCTCAGGCTGTTGCAACGCATCGGTTAAATACGCGATAAGTTCCGCCTGCACGTCGCTCACAGGACGGTCGGATAAATCATCTTTCGATAAATATGGCCTCACACGGTCGAGGAGTGCAGCAATTTGCGCGTCGGGGTTTTCAAGATCGAGATGATAATCAACCGTCGCATAAAATGGAAGCATGGACTGCACAATTGACGTGGCCTCTCTGGCCTTGCCCGACGCAACGTAACCATTATAGAGCGCGTGTACCGTCCCAAAGTCCATGTCCGTGTCAACAAAATTATACAGAACATAGAGGAGTGTGGGGGAAAGTGTATCACCGGATGCTCCAAAGTGGCGTAACAAATCTTCAATAAAAATTGCTTGATTATGACTACGTTGAGGATCGCCAATCGCATAACTTTGCCGATGACGCAACCATTGCAACGTATCCGTCGTCGGCAAACGAAGCACACGAAATACACCGAGCGCTTGAGAAAAACCAATCGTTACGAGGTAGTCGTATTTCATGCCAAGAATGCGTTCTATCTGCGTAATACCATAGTCAAAACCACCGTATCCACACGCATTCGCAAGATAGTACTCATTTGGCGCGTACGTTTTTCCAGGGGGAAGCGGAGCATACGTCCCCCTCGGCACCGACGTAATAGTCATGTCCCACGTCTCTACGTTGAGCGATAGCATGTGAATCGCATCACAATGTCGTTCGTTACCCTCCTTTCGTGAATCGATTCCAAGGACAAGAATGTTCAAAACATTATCATCACCATACGGCACATCGCCCTCCGCAAGAATCGTCTTGTTCCGCGCAGCTAACACGTCGCCAACAACATTCTCAACGCTCGGCGTGGTGACCAATGCATGCGCCGCACGAAGAGAAAGGAGCATGACAATCACAAGTGCGGCCGCGCCACCAAGAGCGGCACACACAAGAAAAATACGTCGACGTTGCTGGCTCATGCGAGAGGGATAGTGGTTGCGAAGCGGTGCTGACCGATTGCGCGGGCGATGTTTGCGTCACGTCGTGTTGCGTATTTTGTTGCATCGAAGCCGAAATAATTGTCGCGCACGACGTCGACGAGAAAGCGCGCAGAAAGTTCAAGCGCAATTTGTTTTGCACCGCGCAACAATCGCGCATCAGTTTCTGCTGTTCGGCCTTCCGCATAGTATCCATCGGCAACCGCATTAAAAATACCCATGTCAAACACTGCACGAGGGTCATCTTCGCCTGTTTTGTTGCACCAGCTTCGCAGTGCGTCACCAAGATCGATCTCAGTATGGTGTACGAGCAACGTGTCGAAATCGATAATACCGATCGCTGTATCTGAGTCGTCAAAAAGTATGTTCGAGATTTTGAGGTCCCCGTGAATAATCTGTGTTGGTCCATCGCTGATAATGACGCTTGGCAATGTCCTAAGAATATCGTCTGCGATTGCAATCAGGCTTTCCTCTTTTAGCTTTCCTCTTTCCTCTCTTAACTCCTCGAGGATAAACGCCGTGTCGTGAAAATGCGGAATGCTCCCCGTTGGTTTGTAGTCGAGCGTTGAAAATAGGTGATGGAGATCACGGATCAACGATCCTGCCGAATGTGCCATTATCTCATTCTCGACCGCATCGACAACCCGACCGGCTATCCATGGATACACCCTCCACCGAGAACCATCGTCGCTACGCACAAAGGGCTCACCGCTGTTGCTCAATGTAAGTACAGGCACATACAAACCGTGTGTTGCCAAAAACGACGTCACGACTTGCATATCCTCGGCTGCGGCGTCAGGAATCACGCTGTGGAGTTTTTGTAACACATAATCACCGTTTTCTGTGGTGACCTTATACGTCACATTAATCAGCCCACTCCCGACAGGCTTTACGTCGAGAACCTTTGGCAGCGAGAACTGGGAGAGTATGTTTTCAAATTCCATATGTCCCGTGCATTTTATTCCTGCATCAGTTTTACCACTTCTGTGTAAAAAACAAAACCCCCCGACAGCGGGAGATTTTGTGCGCGTGATAATTAAAGCAACGACTCTTTTGCTGCTTTGCCTACTGCAAATTTCAGTACGGTTTTTGCAGGGATCTGGATGGTTGCACCTGTCGCAGGGTTGCGACCTTGGCGTGCGGCGCGATGCTTCTTCGCCAACTTTCCGAGACCAGGCAACATGACTTCTCCTGCACGTTTCACTTCAGCGAACAACAGGCTCATCATGGCGTCCCACATATCGCTTGCCTGCTTCTTGCTCACACCCCACTTTTCTGCAAGCTCGGCCACAAACTGACTCTTGGTCAAACGCTTTGACATAAGTTTTTCCGTCGTAAAGACGGGAGAAATGTTAATTACATAGCAAATCGTAACATATTCAAAAAATAAGGGGAATAGTTATACACAGTGAGACAAATGACCCGTCCCAGACGCCAGGCGTCTGGGACGGGTACATAAAAACTTTGCTGTGGTTACCGCACTCATCGCATGCACTACACACAGTACGATCCGTCTTTAAAAACAATTTCACCATCGATAGTGACTGTTATAACGTCGACAAACACGTCAACGTGATAACGACTCGAGCGCTTTGGCATTCCTGGTTTTGCGTAAATCGTATGTTTCTGCCCGAGCGATAAATGAATACCGCACATGCGTTCATAACTCCCAATGTCGGCAAGCAGACGGCTGCGTGTCATCGCCCTGTTCATGCCAAACCCAAGTTCGCGTACCCACAACGCCTCTTCCGCACGAATTTTCGCAAGCACGTCGAGAAATTCTTGTGTTGCATTTTCCGTCTCGACAATAATCCCTTTTTCTATGATGACCGTAACCGGCGTTGGCGGCACAATGACACGAAAATCTTCGTCACCAAATGCAAAGAGCTTGACCTTTCCGTTCACGCCCGAAAAATCTACTGGCTCTGTAAACACTTCACCAATCGGAAACTGCCCACCAATATTTTTCATTTCTGCGTAGTCGCCGAGATTCGGCTTTGCAGGCTCAAAGTGGGTGTCATATATAAGCTCTGTTCCCTGACATGAGACAACCACTCGCGACGCT
The DNA here is from genome assembly GCA_943359325.1 of Candidatus Uhrbacteria bacterium. GTDB lineage: Bacteria > Patescibacteriota > Patescibacteriia > UBA9934 > UBA9934 > UBA11707. The sequence continues at coordinate 15,147 of CALRHD010000009.1, forward strand.
GCGTTGATGCGCCTCTGAAGTGCCGGGCCGACGACACGATAATACTGCGGGTCGTACGCCAATGCGTCGACGTATGTTTCGTATTCATTCTCTGCCATGCGACCAAGATGTGGATGTTCGATCGCCTTCAATTTTCTGTTGAACAACTCAAGCCGAAAACGAAATTCGTTCAAACGAAAACTTGTTGACTGTACGAGCACAACAAGATCACTAGGCAAAAGCAAATCGATTGCAGCACGAACCTCGTCGGGCGTCGTCGTATCGAAGTCGAGAAACACCGCGTTCGGCAATGCGACACGATACCCTTCCACGAGCAATCGCGACAACGCCGACTGCGTGTCGAACACCACAAGCGCACGTGCATGCTCCGTATGACCAATTGCAATCGTCAGTGTGTCGTGAAGATTTTGTTCAAGTGTCGTCGTATGGATTTAGTTTAACTGAATCGGAAAATAGAGCGCATCTTCATGTTCTGGCAAGCCAGAAGGATTGTCCTTGCGGAAGTACAGCACGCCTTCAGTAACGCCCGCAGGAGCCGAAAACGTAAGCGTCGCGGTAAACGGCACGAACTCTTCAGTCATCCAGTCGCCGGTTGCCTGCGCATGCGTTTGACCAAGTATATTGCCATTCGTGTCCTGAATCTCAATAGGAAAACTTGCTTCAAAAAACCACGTGCCACGCGCACTTCCCGTAATGGTTGTCGGGCTTGCAATATAACTCGACGACCCTGGATGAGGAGCATCGACACGAATAAGGTTCTGCTTCTCAAGTGTGTTTCCAATCTCATCCACGTACGTGACACCGTTCGCAGTACATTGACGCGGGTACGACTCCATGACCGAATTTCCTGCCATCATACAGTCGGCAAAGTTATTGATAGGCGTCGACGTCTCCACGCACCCTGCCCCTATGAACACTACCGTGATTGCTACCAAAAAAAGATTTTTCATATCATTATATGTTACGGAGAAGCTTCCTGCACTCCTTATAGTCGGGAATCGCTTCGGCGACAAGTTCCCAAAATTTTAGTGAGTGGTTGAATGCGAGACAATGGCAGAGTTCGTGAACAACGATGTAGTCGGCAAGTGCGGGCGGCAGCAAAACGATTTTGTAGCTGAATGAAATACTCCCCGTGCGCGAACAACTCCCCCAGCGTGTCGTGCTGTCACGAATTTGCAAACGCCGATACGTTGTACCGTACTGTATATTGAAGTGCTGCAATCGCCGCGCCGCAAACGCCATGGCTTTTGGCCTAAGGCGCTTATATTCTTCAGCGTCGTGATACGAAAGCAATCGTCGCGGCTTCGACGCAATCTTGCGCACATGTTCGTCGATCCACTCCTGTTTCTCGTCGACAAACTTCGTGATCGTTTTTTCTGACACCTGTCTCGGTGCCGTCACCACGACTCGCCCGTCACCATGCACATGAATGCGGATGGAACGAGAACGAACACGGCGAATAGTATAGGGAGTGGTCATGCAATAATTTTTTCTTTTTCCGCTCGTGACAATTTCTTTATTTCTCCCTCCCGCACTCTCGCCGCACCTTCCGACTCCACCACCTCGCTCCACACCAACACTACTGGCAACCGCGATCTCGTATACTTCGCCCCCTTCCCTGCATTATGCACCACAAGCCGCTTCGCGACATCGACAGTGATGCCCGTGTATAAACTATCATCCTTACAGCGCAGAATATAGACAGCCCAGGAAGACATACACTCACATATTCTCGCTAGAACATTTTAAACACATCATCCCCCAACCCATCTTCGATCTTCTCGACCCTCCCCACAACGTCCTCGAAGCACGTGGCGTCATGTTCGCCCGCAGCCTTTTCGCACGCTTTTGCATGCTGTGCCTCTGCCATGCGGCCGGCAAGAATGTGCCAAAATTCATCTTCCAGCAGCACATGCAAATCCTCGTCCGACTCCATAAACATTTCATCGCCCCAGTGCTCACCTTCCGCCTTGTCTTCGGGATACGACATGCCAAAGTCGTCAGCCTTGTTCATGAAAAAGTCCCACAACGTAGACAAATCCTTATTGGGTTTGGCGTCTTTTGCTCCTGCAACATGGTCGTCGAGCGTCATCGCCGCAGCAATCGAACGCATGATGTCAAGATATTGTTTGGTATTGAGAGAAAGTTCTGCCATAGACCACCATATTGCCTTTTTTCCGCTAAATGTGCAATAACGTCATCAGAAAAACAAAGAGGGTCGCCGCGCGAACGGTGACCCTTTTTACGACGATAGCGCTATGACCGCTGTTTTCGGTTGTATTGAAGATAGAATCGTAACCAGTTTCGTGCTCTGTCGGCAAGAAGCCGGTGGTGTGGAATCATCCTCTCGTACGGAAGATCGTCGACCGAGTAGAACGAACCATCCCCCACGTACTCCCCATGCAGCACGCACAGAAAGTGCATCGCAATTTCCGGACCACGAGCACCGTTCGCATGTCGATAGCCGATGTGCACAGGAAGCGTGAAGTCACCTTCCGCTAACTCCTTGTTCCAGATTCGCGACAATGTCCATTCGAGCGGCTCGTGACCATACGTCACACTGCCGGGACCATGAAGCGGTTCGTTGGGATAGTGTTCGTCATTCGAAAGACGTGGGATAAGCAGTATTTCGACACCACGATCTCGCACAGTCCGCATGACGGAAAGCTCTACACAGGTCATGGTGACTGCACTGTGGAGCGCATTCCATACCCCCTGCGACAACAGTGTGTCGTGCCTCGTTGCCTGCTCGACGATTGCAGCCATCGGCCGCCATGTTGCCGAAAGCCAATCTGACCTCGGAACATAGCCTTCGGGCGGTTGAACAACTGAAACTCCTCCGTGCAGATCTCGATGGTGAGCCTTTACGCCGCCCCAATCAAGCTTTTCGAGCAACACGGCAAGCGCCGCCATCTCGTCTTCACTCAATTCTGCTTGTAACGCCATGTAAGCCTCCAGAATGGCGAAGTAACTCTACTCCACTAGAATTGTTCTGTAAATAATGCCGATACTGCCTCTTTCGTTCTCCACCAAAAACCTCGTCGACGCCAACGCGCAAGCGAAATCGCCAACGCTTTTTTGCTATCGCGTGAAAATGTTTTTGCAAGCGCACCGCCGAGCACTTTGTCATATACCGCAAACACATTTTCCTCATTCAATTCTTTGCTTCGTACGTCAACGTTTGCACTGCCGACAATCGACCACACACCATCGACCACGATAAATTTGCTGTGCATCATGGTTGGTTGATACTCCGCAATTTCGACGCCGGCCATAAGCATGTCTTCGTAATAGTACCGCCCCGCCCATTGCACAGGCGGCATATCGTTGTGTTTATTCGGAACCAACACACGCACAGAAACGCCCGCCCTTGCCCGTTCTTTCAAAATAGCGCGAATAATTTCGTCGGGCACGAAATATGCATTCGCAATAATAATGCTTTTTTGTGCAGCAGCAAGCGACAACCAAAACAGCGTACGAATCGGGTGAACGTCATCGGTCGGACTACTCACGATACTCATGAACCGCGTATCGTATTGCGGCATGAAAGGCGGAAAATATTCTGCGCCCTGCAAAATCTCTCCCGTCGCCGCATGCCACGACTGTACAAAAACATCTTGTAAACGCTGCGCCATAATGCCGTCCACACCAAACATGCAGTCGCGCCAACTTTGCGACGACTGCGCGTTACCGAGCCATTCGTCGGAAATAGACATACCGCCCGTGAACGCCACACTGCCATCGATGACAATCGAACGGCGGTGACTGCGGCGGTGAAAACGCGTCAGCTTTCCAAATTCAAATTTGCGATACCACGCAACAGTTGCACCCGCTGCCGTCAACGGCAAAAACTTTTGCTCGGGAGCACGAATGCCGCCCAAACTGTCGATAAGCAACCGCACCTCAACACCCGCCGCAAGACGCTCCGCAAGCGCCGCCAAAAACATATCGGAAAGCAACCCATCGTTCCAAATAAATACCATGATGTGCACCGAATGCTTGGCCGAGGCGATTGCCCCAAGCATGGCGGGGAAAATTTCATCACCGTTTTGCAGCAGCGTTAACGCTCCACCGTCTTCAAGCGGCACACCAACCTGCGACGACACTGCGCGAAAAAACACGTCGGTGCCCATATGCACGTCACCCTTCATCGTAAAGTGTTCCTGTCGACGCCCCCACGATGCAAAGAGTGATATGACAACCGAAACACATCCCACTGTGGCAAATAAAAAACCAATGCTTAATATTATTATCAACGCTAAGGAAAAAAATGATATACTCTCCATACAAAACTTTTCCTCATCATAACACGTCGTGTGACGAAGGCTCAAAAGGGTTTTACGCGAATGGAAATATTGTTATGCATGGCGGTGTTCTGCATCGTGACAGTTATTGTGTTTGTCGTTCTCAACCCTGCGCAAAAGGTGCGGGAACAACACGACGCACAGCGCTCGTTCGACGTTGCGTCCATTGCCGCGGCAATTCATAACGCACAGGTTAGTAACGGCGGACGTCATATTGCTACGGTGTCGCTCCTTTCTGCAAATACGGTGTATGCGATAGGCACACGCAAAGAAAATTGCTCTCGACTCTGCGGCAACGTAACCACACAAACCGCGTGCGTCGATCTTTCTCCGCTTGTCGACGGCCAGTACATCGACGCCATTCCCTCCGACCCTACAACAGGAAACGCCGACGTCACCAATTATGTCCTCATGCGTAATATCAACAACTCAGTCACCGTCAGCGCGTGCAACCCCGAAACACAAGCTGAAATAACTGTGACGCGATAAACAAAAAAATCCAACCGGAGTTGGAATTTTTTTTGGTGGGTCGGGAAGGGATCGAACCTTCGAAGGCGTAAGCCAGCAGATTTACAGTCTGCCCCGTTTGACCACTTCGGTACCGACCCATGGAGCCGGTGGTCGGATTTGAACCGACGGCCTGCTGTTTACAAAACAGCTGCTCTAACCCCTGAGCTACACCGGCGCCGCAAGAATGTATCAACTTTTTACTCGACAGTCAACGTCCCTTTCATGCCCAAAGCCCTGTGACTCCCCACCGAACAGTAGTATTCAAAGTTGCCCGATTGGTTTGCGACGAATTCGACGGTTTCGGCTGCCCCTGCACCAATCTGTTTTGTGGCGACACCAAACTCGTCGATCCTGAAGTCATGGAACCCTTCGTCGTTCACAAACGTCAGACGCACCGTGTCACCACTTTTCACAGACATCGTTGGCACCGAGAATGTGAAATTGCTTGCATGGATCGTGAATTCGCGGACACTCGGCACGGCGATCTCTTCTGTAGCCGTGCTTTCACTGTTCTCAGCACTATCGCCACCGGTAATAACATCCGGCATTTCACTCAATGGAGTAACCTCCAATTCCGATGCACCTTCGCCCGTCACTTCGACATCAAAAATATCAATCACCGTGTTCGTATTTTCCGCCGTTGTCGACGGTACCGTAGCCTGACGACACCCTGCGCCAAGCAAAAGTAGGAGTGAAAACGCAAAAAACTTCTTCATACACAAAAAAATAAAGAACAGTGACATTGTACGCCACACACCTGCCGACACAAGCGAAAGAGTCCACACATTTACAAAACCCGGCATTTTGATATAGTTTTGCAGCAACAAACACAAAGGGGCGTAGTATAATGGTAGTACAGAGGTCTCCAAAACCTTTAGCGTGGGTTCGATTCCCCCCGCCCCTGCCAAGCGCTGTCATGGTGCGAAATACCTGAATGCCTAGGGCAACGCGGATTATCCTTCGCGGATACCTGCGTCTCTCAAAGGCAGTTAGGTGCATTATGACCGCAGCTGAAAAATCACCAGCATGACTGGTGATTTTTCATTTGTTCGGAGAGTGAATGCATTCTCAAGGTAACGCGGACACAAGATCAAATACGAACCCATGTCCCTCCACTGTCTGATCAAAATTAAGCGTCTGTCCATCTGTCGTCTGATCAGGAGAGTAATCAACCCGAGCGATCTCTTCTCCGTGGTCATCGTTAAAGGCGAACATGCTTGAGATTTTCCATACACTGACAGAGTAACCGCCTTTCCAGGTATCCTCTTTCCAGATTCCATTCTCAGGTGGATTAACTTCATCCATTATCGGAGCGGAGATGATGGAAAACATGTCACATGGTTTTGGTTGGCAGGTATCGATAAGTAATTCATTGATGCCAGTGTCTCGCTGCACCCCCACTTTTATGTTTTCACATCCAGACGAGCAATTTACATCAGCGATAAGATTATATTCGTTTGCTTGACGTAAAATGACGTTGAGTATGGTATCTGTACCATTAATACTCACGGGGAAAGCTTGACCTACCCAATTTGGGTAGTTATTGAGGGATAAAACCTGATCTGGCAGGGAGACAAACTTCCCTTGAATAGTTATCTCGCCCATGAGGGTAATAGCATCCTTTTCTACGTTCATGTTCGCCCAAAGAAGAATTTCATTACAAGACGAACATGTTGGATCAGAAAAGAGCGGGGACTGATTGTCTGTCACAATAAGATCCTGACAATCATCCTTACATTTGAAGTTCTGTATTTTGTACGGATTGATCATCGATGCACTCGACGTGGCGAGACTATCGCTCACGCCATCTCCCGTCATCGCTACCAGTCCATGCGCAGATGGATCGAAGGGATTAATCGCCAAAGATTTCAAACTCACAACTTCATCGGTTACAATCTTTGTGACTGAGGACTCCTGAGGGGCTTCGTTGTTGGACTGTATCCAGTGTCTAATTTCTTTTAACTCTTTCGTCTCGGCGTCAAATACATAATCGATGCCCTGAATAATGACGTCTGCTGTATCAAAACGGTCATCGAGGTAGCTCAGGCTATATACGCGAACACTCCCCAAATCCTCGCGCTTCTGTTCACCCAGATCTTTAACAAGCGACGAGGTCGCAAGTTCCTCGAGTGCCCCCGTAATATTCGGAACAACATTTCTTTGTATCCCAAATCCGAGAAGATCCTGAATGCGCATTTCCAGTGAAGCGCCATCATTCAGAGCCAACGCAGCCTCATCTATCTGGATATCCGTCTGTACATCTTCATTCTCAGCATCAGTTGAATCCGCTGCCGCAGATTGCATTTCGGCATTATACAGATTGTATGTTTTCGGCGTGACGTACTCTTCCCCATTAAGAATGATCTTTCTCTCGGAAAAAGTACCATTGGCGTTATCACGACTACCGCGACTAAACGCGAAGGCATACGACTTGCCGTCACTACTCAACCACCATTCGTCCGAGAGTGTACTGTCATGAATGTCTTCATAATGCATTGATGAAAGAGGATCTGGTGAAGTTTCCGTGACGATATGTCGCACATCACCGTCTTGCATCATTGCAACCTTTGCCTGAGAAGCGGCAATTGCCTGGGTAATAAAGCTTGAGTTTGTTTGTGTCGCCACCATAAAGACGAAGGCTGCTATGGCTCCGGAAAAAATGATAGCTGGAATGCCCCAGGTATGTTTTGATGGCCGCTTACGAATGGCTGTCATGAATTTTTCATGAACACGATGTGACGCTCCAGCAGGAACGGTGATTTGATCCATCATTCGTTCCTCTTCCTTTTTGGTATGAATGTATAAGTTCATAAAATTATTTGGATATGACGCTACTTTTTAGAGTACGGACAGCACGAGAAATGATTTTTCGTACTCCTGATTCTGTACGACCAACGCTACGAGCAATTTCGGCATGAGGAATTCCATCAAGATGATGTCGGATTACAAGTGCACGCTGTTCTTCGGTCAAGCTCTGCAGGACACGGTCGAGATCAAGTTCGACGTTTTGCCGTAGGGTGCTCCGACCTTCATCCTGAAGCATTGATTCGACCGTATCGTAATCAACCTGTTTTATAGAGTGAGTTTTCCAGTATGTGGCAACTTCGTGTCGTGCGATCCCGAATAACCACATCAGGACTGTGCCCTGTTGGGAATCATAGGAATACGCACGCTTCCATGCTTTGGTAAATATTTCAGCGGCAATATCTTCCGCATCCTCACTTGAGGGAATCCGAAGGTGGAGATGGCGGAACAGCCTGTCGAATAACTCTTCGAACTTTTCCTCAAGTTCTTGCTGGGTATTTTTTCCAAGATCCATAAGTATTTGAAGGCCTTCACTACATTCTACCGCTTGTTTAGGCAAAACGTGACAAAATAGGTTATGGATCCCTAAAACCTTCTGAATCGTCACTAAATACACTCACTTTGAAAAGCTTTACAGGAGAAACAATTGACGATCTTTTACCGTCATCCTTGATCGTAAGCAGTCGAGCAATTCTCGCTTTGCATCATTTGTCCCTTCTTTCAAAATATATTTGGCGTAATTTCGGACGCTTGATTCGCGTTCCTCGACGGTGATTTTCTTCCCAAGTACGCCATCTGAAAATCTTTCGTACCGTTGAATCTCTTGTTCGATCTGTTTCTTGGCACCAATTTCGTCGATACTCACCTTGTCTATAATTTGAAGGAGCTGTTCTAAGATGTCCTGCTCACGCATCGGCTTTTCTTTGCAGTTGTAGTCCTTGCCAATCTGTACCATTGCTGCGACGGATAAAAGAAAGCTTATCCGAAAAGCCGCTGTTAAAAATCCGTCACGTTGTGTGACGGTTTTTTAACAGAATGATTTATGAGTAAGCATCAAATTGGTATCAAAAAAATATTTTGATAGGCTACGGACGAAAAAGTGAGCGCATTATCGTCTCCGTTTTTCATACCATATCGCAAAACCGCACGCTGCCACAAAACTCACCGAGAGCAGTACGAACCACCATGTCCACAGCGTCATTGCGCGCTGGCTGGGGGAATGCTCGATGTCGTAGATGCCGTCGTAATCGAAATCGAATCCGTCAATGCGTCCATCGTTGTTTTCGTCAATCGATTCAGCAACACCGTCGGCGTTGGCGTCGTATGCGCTCATGTCAACGATATGATCGTTATCATAGTCATACTTGTACGTTTCATGTATGCCATCGCCGTCCATGTCTAGTGCGACCGCTTCTGTCATACCGTCGGCATCTACGTCTATTGCTGTTGCGAAATACGCATCAGCATACCGCGCAATGCGCTCTCCGCCGCCATACACCACAAGGCTCGCGAACGCGAGAAACACCACACCGGCAACAACGCCGTGTATGCGCTTGAGTGGACGGATCTGCGGTGGTTCTCCTGCATACACGACGGCGGTTCGCGCAGCAAAATCATGCAACGCGCGTCGATCGTTGTTGAAAAGCATGGGAACCCATCCGACAATAAGCAACAGTGACGTCCCAATGCGTGCCAGCACCTGCCATAAGGCCAACGGCCTTCCGTCTCGACCAATGCGGATTCTTGCCAGCATTCCCGCCGGCGTTGTTGCAAAAAAGAGCCAGAAGAAAAAGAAATACGAAAACGTCACGAGCATCGTGATAACGCCCGCAATCCCCAATCTTCCATGATACGCAACAAGAAGTGCGAGGAGCTGGACGATTGCGAGATCCGTTCCGAACACACATGTGCGTACCCAAAAGCCCGCCCTGCGGTGTGCTGCGACGTACGCATCGGTCTTTCTGCGCCAGAACCACAACAGCGCGACGCCGAACAGGACGGCGAAAAGCGTCCAGAGGAAATTGACGACAATAAGCTGTGCAAGCATACGCTAATCAATAAACCAACTCGCGACGTAATCGTACGACACACCGCTGACGTTCATAACGACATCTAATCCATCGCTCAAAACCTGTGCCGTCCCCACCGCAAACGCACCTATCGCTGCGGCGCCAAAATACACTGCCTCGCCCGTCGTGTGATAAATGCCCTCCGCGTTTTCGATCCGATAGGCGGCGTACACAAGAACATTCCAAATATCATCCCAATCTTCCTGGATCATGAGTGTTGTTGTCTCCTGAATGACCCCGCTCGGCGACGCTTTTGCCATCCCCACCGTCAGCCCTTGGCGCAACCAATGTGTTTCAGGTAGTCCAGCGAGTTGCATGATCGTGTCCGGAAATGTCGCGACAAAATCGAGGACATTCAGAAAAGGAATGAGCGTGACCACACTCGCGCCATGTGTATCGAGCATAGCCTTCGTCTCTGCGTCTGCGACGGAAGCCCCTTCTGCACGAGCTTCGTTATACGCAATCAATGCGTCAACGGCGTCACTCAAGAATCCGATCTTCGTGTGCTCACCATACGTACTCGCTCCCGCCATCGCGACCGTTTCCTTGAAATCCTGCAAGTCCTGCGCCAGGGAGGCAAAATCTCTTGCGCTTTCCGGCACGGCGCGAAACGCCTCCATCAACTCCTTCAATTCTGCCGCATCTTCCGGATTCATCGAAAGCGCTTCGATTTCTCTATCCAAGGCGGCATCGTACTGCTCTGCAAACTCACTTTTTTCTTCCCAACGCGGATCGTTGGAGCGCATAATCTCCTCAAGCAGTTTTTGCGCTTCTGTAAGCGCGGGTGAGGCATTCTCAAGCACGTCGGCATATGGCGCGTCGTCTGCATATTCATCCGATGCATCCGCGTCGAACGAAACACTGTCGTCATCGATTGCATGATCGTCCGAGGCGTCGTCAATTTCAGGATCTGCGTCGTTTAAGACTGCGCTGCTCGGGGAAATATTTGCGAGACAATTGCTCTTTGTCTGACTGCACGCCGAAACACACGCCGCATCCGCTTCCCCCGTCCACAAGGTGTGTGTCACTGTATTCTCGGCCTCACAACGCACTCTTTCTGCGTCGCCCGCGTCCTGTGCCGGTTGTAAACAGGCGTCGTATGGCAGCGTGCATGTGTCGTACATCTCATCAAAACAAGGAGACATCACCAGGCCCCAGCACGGGTGTCCGCCACTGCCGTCTTCACGATTGATGATATTTGATTCGCATGTGTGCTTCTTGTCGTAGCACGCATCGAAAATTGCCTCATACACTGCACCGTACGCAGCATTTGCACGATCGAAACATTCGAATGGATCGGAAATATCCTCTGTAACTGTCTCCTCACTCACAGGACAACTGCCCGCACAGGTCGAGTACGCCACACTGCACGCCGCCTCCTGCGCTGCGGTTGAAGACGCACCCGTGCCGCTATTTTGCGTACGACCACCGTCGGACTGTGTCATTGGCGTACTCGGAACGCACGTACCGTTTGCTGCAACCTCCCCGGTAATACAACCGTCTTCACCCGTACCGTCATCGCGACACGGATTATAGATGTCGTAGGCAGCTCCTGTGCATACATCGTCGCTCTCTGAGCATGCAAAGAGACAGCGGTCATACACTTCCCAATCATCATCATACTCATCACTATAATTCCCGTAAGGATCGACGCACCCACTTATGCAACCTTCGTTGTTTAAGATGCACTGCTCGAGGCGTGCTTTGTAGGATTCTAAACACGTTGCTGCACGAACAGCGACAGGGGCAAAAATGAAGCCGTACACGATGGCGAGTACACCGACTGCGAAATAAACATTCCTTTGCGTGCCACGGGTAATCATCTGCATAGATTTATTCGGCAAGCAAATCAACCAGCGTCACTGCGCCCGTAGCGATGTTGACGCGATACCAATTGAACGTCGCGGTATGGTCTGCGAATACTTCGTACACCTGCACAAGGTACCCTGGCTCGTCGCGGGTTGGCCGCGCAGCCACACGGACGCTAGGCGTCGAGCGACCGCCCTCTTCGACCAACACAAAGTATTTCTGCACTTCAGGCAGCGCAGTCACTTGCTGCACAACGTACCTCCGATGCCCGCTCTGCGTCACCATCCACACCGCACCAACAATCAACACCAACAATCCCACGAGCATGCATACGCGCGCAACAGTCACCAAGTGTTCATGACGTCTCCTCTCATACATGAGAGGAGTATACCACAAAACGATCGCGCGAAGGCAATGAAAAGATTTGGGGCGAAATGAACGCAGACGAACAATCGGAGACTTCTATGCAACGTATTGCTCTTGGGAAACGAGAAGTTTTCTGAAGAGCAAGAGTTCTCACGTCGCTCACTAAGGCCATTTTCGTTGATCGTGGGCTCTCAAGAATCGAGCACTCGCCATTCCGAACGAAACCTGTTATGGTGCGCAAGCAAAGAGCACGGCAGCCTGACTAATGGCTCCAAAAGTCTATAGTATGAACATGACCGACGGCGAAGATACAACGACCATGGCAGCAGACGACGCAGCAGTACCTGCAGCTCCTGTTGCAGAAGAAACAACGGAAGCAACCGAGGAAGCAGCACCTGCTGAAGAAGCTCCTGCAGCAGAAGAGGCGGCAGCGTAACGATCAGTGTGAGACACAACTATCCTCGACGACGTCGGGGATTTTGTTTTAACAGCCTGTGTATTCTACAACTGCCGCTTCGTCATTCCTCCTGCAAGGAACGTCGACACAATAAAAAATCCAATTGCACAGAGCACTATCGTCCCCCCACTGGCGAGATCGAGATAAAAGGATGCAACAAGACCAAGAACGACAGACAATACAGAAATAATCAGCGAAAGTTCCCATGTGCGGCGAAAACCAACACGGAATTGCATGGCACCGAGAACAGGAATGACCATGAGCGCACCAATGAGGAGTACGCCGACGACATTCATAGAAATGGCAATGGTTGCCGCGCCGAGAACAGCAAGCACGCGATTCAAAAGTCGAACATGCAGGCCGCCTGCTGCAGCAACGTCTTCGTCAAGTGAAATTGCAAAGAGGTGACGCCACAGTACAAGCGTCAACACAAACGCTATTACGCCAAGAATCGTAATGAGCCACGCGTCCTGTGGCGTCACTGTCACAATGTTGCCAAAAAGATAGTTGACGATGTTGACGTTTTTTCCGTGTGAAAGCCCAAGGAGTACGATGCCTGTTGCAAGACCGCCGAAGAGAAAAAGTGAAACAATGGTGTCGGGCAAGAGCGTTTTTTTCTCACGCAAATGTTCGATGCCGAGTACGGAGCACACGGCAACAACAAGCGCGGTCGGAATTGCCGCTGTGCCCGCGAGAAGACTGGCGGCAATGCCTGCAAGCGAAACATGTGCCAACGTGTCAGCCATCGACGAGTAACGGCGGACAACAAAAAATATGCCAATAGTTGGCGCAACTATACCCACAACAAGCCCTACCGCAAAGGCACGTTGCATAAATTCAAGTGCGAAAATTGCAGGCATATTATGTGTCGTGATGATCAAGGAGTGCGTGACGATCGGAGTGAAACAAGTCGCGTAATTCTTCCCCGTCAATGTGACACGCTTTTTTTGAATGACATACAAGCTGGTGCTTCAAGCAGATCGCCGAGCTCGCTTCTTGTGCAATCGCATGAACATCGTGCGACACAAAAATAATCGTCACACCTTTTGCGTTGATCGTGCGAAGCAGTGCGTAAAACGCATCGCGAGACGCGGGGTCGAGGCCGTCAACCGGTTCGTCGAGAAACAATATGCTCGGGTTCCCCGCCATAGCGCGCGCAAGCATCACTTTTTGACGCTCTCCGCCCGAAAGCCGACTCATGGGTCGCGCCGCAAGCTTTTCGATACCCATGTCGTGCATGGCTTCCGCAATATGTCGTTCGGCCTCGGCACCGTGCCGCCACGAACGCACAACCTCCTCCACCGTTGCGGGGAACTGCGCGTCGAGACTACCCCCACGCTGCGGAACATACCCCACGTGCCGACGCACCTGTGTTTCAGTCGTTTTTCCCCCAAGGAGCGTAATGCTCCCATTCGTTGGCTGCAAAAGCCCGAGCAGCAAGCGAAGCAGCGTTGTCTTTCCCCCACCATTCGGCCCAATAACACCAACGTAATCGCCTGCTGCGATGGTAAACGAAAAATCATGCAAAACATCCTCACCGTTTCGGGTAAACGTAAGGTGCGAGGCCGTAATTGCAGCGGATATTTTTGCTACCGGCATACCATAGCAGTGCGAAGGTTCGAGAGATTTTCTCGCATAACACTCACGTAACTCTTTCCCGCAGCAATGTCATCGTCTGTGAGTCCTTCGAGAGGGTTGAACACGAGCGTTGACGCACCAATTTCGTTTGCAACTGTTTGTGACAAACGGGGACTCACAAGTGTTTCAAAAAATATGTAGCCGATGTTTTTTTCTTTTGCGAGCTCGGCGATTTCCGCAATGCGACCTGCCGAAGGCTCTTCCTCGGGCGAAAGGCCCGCGATAGCAACAGTATCGAAATGATACCGCGCCGCAAGATACGCGAATGCATCGTGTGACGTCACAACGGTACGATTATCGCACACAGCAAGGCCGCTCGTATAGTCGGCAAAAAGTGCGGCGAGAACAGCGTTGTATGCTTCAGCGTTTTGCGTATAGTCGGCGGCGTGCGTCGGGTCAACAGACATCACTGCATTTTTGATGAGTGTCACTTCCGCTTGCGCAAAAACAGGGTCAAGCCAAAAATGCGGGTCAGACACGGACGCGCCTACCACTTTGCTCATATTGACCGTTGCAACACCTCGGCCCTCCAGCTCTAGTGCAATACGTTCCGCCCATGCGTCGATGCCACCTCCGTTGTATAAAAACACATCCGCATCATACATCGCCGCAACCTGCTGCGACGTCGGTTCATACTCATGTGGTTCGACACCCGCAGGTGTCACCGTCGTCACGTCAACAAGACTCCCACCAGCCTGCCGTGCAAACTCGGCGACGGGGTAAAAGCTGGCGACAATGTGGATTGTTGACGCATCGGGCGCAGGTCGAGGCGGGACGAGAGATACGCACAGTACAACAGCACCTGCAATAAGGACGAGAAACAGAAAAACAAAGAAACTTTTCTTCATAGTAAAACGAGGCATTAAACGTACCCCAACTATACGCCGTATTGTTCAGCCGCACAAAACCTGCCATACTTTTTACATATGGGACTTCCGCATAAGCAAATTTTTGTCGCCGTCGGTATTATAGAGTATGAAGGGCGGTTTCTCATAGTGCGACGCGTCTCGAATGAATCCTCTTGGCACCACCGCTGGAATGTTCCGGGAGGAAAGGCGTCGCCGGGAGAGTCGCCAGAAGAAACGGTACGACGCGAGGTTTTGGAAGAGACAGGGCTCGAGATCGGGACTCCGGAACTGCTCGGCATTTACACACATCATTGGCAACTTCCCGAACATACCCAACAAACTTTCATTGCGGCATATCGTGCTCCCGCACTTCACGATCGTATTCTGCTCAATAAAACTGAAAACGACACGCACCGATGGGTGACACTCGACGAGTTCTATGCAGTGGAATGTCACCTCGATGGAACTATAGAAATGATAAAAATGTTGTACGCCCCGCGTCTTAGAGCCTGTTTATAATCTTGCTTCCTGAGACATTTGGATGATGTTTTGAGCGAAAAATCTTAAGGTCGACGAAACATAGCCAAAGCTACGTTGAGAAGACATGAAGATTTTGTAGCCAAAACAGCGCCAAAGGGAGTCGGGAGAAAGATTATAAACAGGCTCTAACTTCGTCGTAATATGACTGTATGGACAAAAGAAGAGGTGAAGATTTTGCGGCGACTCTC
>CALRHD010000010.1 GCA_943359325.1 Candidatus Uhrbacteria bacterium
CCCTCTCTTACTGCGTGTGCAACCAGTTTTCCTCCAGGGTCTACAATTCCGGGAGTACCGGCGTCTGTTACCATCGCAACATTTTTTCCCGTGAGAAGCGTATCGATAACACGTTGCAGCGCGCGATCGTCGGAATGCTCGTGGAGCGACATGAGCGTCACGCGAATGCTGTTTGCCGCAAGCAATTTTGCGGTGACGCGCGTATCCTCCGCGCAAATCATGTCGACACTCCCGAGCGTCTCAACCGCGCGTTTCGAAATATCGCCGAGATTGCCGATCGGTGTTGCAACGACGAATAATATCCCCTGTGTATCGTGCATATTTTTTCGAGCGCACATGTCCGCAACTGAGTCGTGGACATAGTTATCCACACCTACCCTCCCCGCAAAACATACTTTCTTTGTCATCCCCATGAAAATGGGGATCCATGTTGATTCTATCTGGATTCTCGCCTACGCGAGAATGACATACATTGAGAATATGTTGTGCATGATTATTTCATTGCCGCTACCGTCGCATTCGGATTCACTCGCGTTTCAGGATACGCCGCAGCCCATGCAAACCAGTACATTTCAGGTGCATTCACCACGTCAAGTTGTGTGCCGCGAAGCGTGCCAGAAATGCAAAGTCCATCAACGCTCCATACACTGCCTGTTTCGTTGTCGGTCGTACGCGAAATTTCCGCGTTATATGTAAACGTCAATACTGCATCGCCAACTTTCGCCGCGAACACTGTGGTAATTTTTGCGTCATCGCTATACATGGCGACGATTGCCGTTCCACCCACAACGTCATTCACGACATGAGCCGCAGTCATCAATCCGCGCGAAATCGCAAGCTGTTCGCCACCGATGTTTAATCCGTCAATAGTCGTTTTCGGTTGCAGACGATCGTCACTCGTGTTTATGGGAAACATTAATGTGTGTGCCATTTCATAATCTCCGTATGGATGACGAGTGTAGTCACGCGTAAATCCTGTTTCGTTCGAAAGCACATCACCGTTCGGATAAAAAGCTTTCCACACGCTCCACGGCATACTCTGCGACGGGTATGGTGTCAACATTTCACCGACTTTTTCACCGACGACCGCTTCACCGCGTGACGCAAGCCAAAGCGTTCCCGATGTATCTTCCATGAGCAACGTGTCGTTATAGACCTTTCCAGATGCAGCAAATGTCGTTGATGCGCTGAAAGCGACCGACGTTCCTGAAAGCGGATCATGCACAACAACAAGTGTTTGTCCGTCCGAAAACGCGCCTACATCGTTTACAACCTGGTGCCAGTTCAAAATTTGGTCGGCATAAAAACGGTGTGTTCCATTTACAACCACATCGATCCCATACACGTCATCGGCAAGAAGTTTGTCCATTGCCGCAACGGTCGTAAAGGCAGGATTCGTAAGCGCAGGAATATCGCTTGCCAAAAGCCCAACGTCATATATTTCTTTTGGCGGAATGAGATATGACACGCCACCTTCAATATACGGCGTCGTAAAAACGCCGTTAACGAGCGTTATGCTCGTGTCGTTCTCGCTCGATCCGTTTCGGAGCATCGTCAACACGAGCAGCACGAGGACTGCAGTCACCGCAGTAACCGCCCAAAGCGTTTTCTTTTCTATTGCTATTTTCATAATGACTCAATTCAATCGCTTTACAGGATTACTGTCAATTGCTCAATTTTCTACAACCCCTATGGTAGCATAGCAACAGAAAATACATAAATACGCATTATGATCCACGTCGGAAAACCTGCTCCACTTTTTACAAACGTCACGGCGTACAAAAAGGGTGGTGACTTCACAAAAATTTCCCTTGGCGACTATCACGGCAAATGGGTTGTGCTGTTCTTCTACCCTCGCGACTTTACATTTATCTGCCCAACAGAAATTAGAGGCTTCGCAATACACGCGGACGACTTCAAAAAACTCAACACCGAAATTCTCGGTTGCTCAACCGACAGCGAATGGAGCCACAAAGCATGGATGGAACGCGACCTGCCCGATGTCGCCTATCCTATTATTGCCGACACCACACAGAATATTTCCCGCGACTATGACGTACTGAACGACGAAGGCGCCTCGGAACGCGGTCTTTTCGTCATCGATCCCGACGGCGTTGTGCGTTACGCGATGGTCAGTGGCGGCAGCGTCGGCCGTAGCGTCAAGGAAACTCTGCGGGTTGTTACCGCGCTCCAGTCCGGTGAACTCTGTCCGCTCGATTGGGAGCTGGGTCAACAGACGCTTGGCAAGGCATAGACAGTGCCATGACATTGGAGCTTGTAATGACCACTGAAAATACTTCGTCACTTACCGCGGAGCAAGTCACGTTTCTCGGTCATAGTTGTTTGATTCTCATTCGCAACGAGGGCCATGCTGCGTGGCTCATACGAGCGAATATGCATGTACAAACGGTGTGGAGCCTCGCACAGCTCATCATGCACATGAAGGATGAAGTACGTGACAATGGTATCGTATTGCAACTCCGTGCGCAGATCGAAGAGGTCGTCGGTCCGCTGCCGCTCTCCATCACCGTGGCCGAACTCTTTCGCCTCCATCACATCGTCACCATCGAGAATCACGACCCGACCCGTCGCTATTCAACGGCGACCTAGCCGAGCCGCACGGACTTCCCTTTTATGGAAGTCCGTTATTGTTTTATATAGCTATTGACCTAAAAAAATAATGTATGATATTCTCCTACTATAATATAGGTATCACTATGTCAACACTTTCCGTACCTCTCACTCCTGCAATTGAACAGGTAATAAGTCAATTTGTTCGTGCGGGTGTCGCGAGCTCCAAAGCAGGCGTCGTCCGAAAAGCAATTATTCAGTTCATTGAGGATCAAGCCGTTCGTGATGTAATTGAGGCGGAGCAGGAGGCTCGCGATGGGAAAATTTTGTACGGCGATTTAGATGCACTTGCAGCAAAAATGGACGTATGACCATAGGGTATACTCCCAAATTTATTCGTGCATACAAAAAATTGTTGCCCGCGCTCCAAACAGAAGTAAAATTGGCGATTGCAGATTTCAAAAACGAAACTCGTGCCGAGCGTTTACGCATACACAAACTCGGTGGTCGTATGAAAGGGCGATGGAGTTTTTCGGTCAATTACCACATTCGCATAGTTTTTTCGTACCTTGACAACGATCGAGCGCTCCTCCTCGCCGTCGGTGATCACAACGTGTACGAATAAAATTCGTATGGATGCGTATCGTTATTTGAACGCCTGAACAAATTCGACGAGCGTTCGTACGCCATAGCCTGTGCCACCTTTGCCAATGTAGGACGACATCGGGCGTTCGGCGAATGCAGGGCCCGCAATATCGAGGTGCGCCCAAGGGAATGTGCCGACAAATTCCTGCAGGAATAGTCCCGCAGTCAATGAACCGCCGTATCGCGATGTTGCAATCTGGCGAATGTCTGCAACGTCACTTTCGAGCAGCGCGCGATAACGTTTTTCAAGTGGCATTTCCCACAATTTTTCGCCCGCACGTTCCGCTGCGGCAAGAAGCGACACCGCAAGCGCTTCGTCGTTACACATCAGTCCTGCAATTTCCTCGCCAAGTCCAACGATGCATGCACCGGTCAAGGTCGCAAGATCTACAATTGCGGTTGGCAAAAGTTTCGTTGCATAATCGAGTGCGTCGGCGAGTGTCATTCGCCCTTCAGCGTCGGTATCTAAAACCTCGATAGTTTTTCCATTTGCGCTCCGCACAATATCTCCGGGGCGATATGCTGTTCCAGAAGGCATATTTTCGGCGGCGGCAATGATGCCGTGCACCGTATAACGCGGAGCAAGCGTCGTAATAACAGAAAAAAGTCCAAGCACCGCAGCGGCACCACCCATGTCGCATTTCATCGTTGCCATGCTTGCCGATGGCTTAAGCGACAATCCACCGGAGTCAAACGTAATTCCCTTTCCGACAATTGCAAGCGAGCTTTTCGATGGCTTCGTTGGAGTATAAGTGAGATGAATAAACTTCGGCGCGTATGCAGACCCTTGTGCGACAGCAAGAAATGCACCCATGCCGAGTTTTTCACAATCCACTCGCTCGAGAATTTTTGCTTTGACTCTCCCCTTCGACGCCTTCGCGATATCGCGTGCTGTTTGCGCGAGTTGCTCGGGGTGAATATCATGTGGCGGGGCGTTCACCAAATTGCGTGCAAGTGTAATGCCGAGGTTTCGTTCAGCGGCACGAGCCACGCCTTTTTCGATCCGTACAACCTGTCGCGCATCGGCACAGAGCAGTGTGACGTCGCCAAGCTGAGTTTTTGGTTTTTTATAGGTGTCGTAGACGTATGTCGCCAAAAGTAATGCCTCGGCAATGGCAAAGCCCCTGTCTATATGATGCTCTCCTCCATCACAGATGATACTCATTTTGAGCGATAATTTCTGGGTAAAGGCAACGGCAATACCTGTCGCCTCACGAATGGCCTCAGCCGTCACTTCAGCCGCCTGCCCAATACCAACCTCTAAAATTTGTGCAGCAAAGGATGTTTGTACGAATTTCTGCTCACCCTGCTTTGCAGCAGTGAATTTCACCACAAGCCCACCCTGCACGTCCTCTTCCTTCCCTTTTTTCACCAGTATCTGCATAAAAATTGACGTTTATTCATTCGCACCGTATCATACCGTCACATTAGTGCAATTCTATGCCCACACGACAACGCCTTGCTCGAAAGTCCCAGCGAAACATCTGGAAGGCCGACCGCAAAGTCGCCGAAGCACTCCGCCGAAAAAACAAGGCGAAGCGCATGAAAAAGCTCGAAGCAAAAGAAAAGGCAAAAACGAAAACGAGCTGAGAGCTCGTTTTTGTTTTATGACTGTAGTCCTACACGGCGACGGAGCAAATGTAATGTCAGGACGAACAGTCCCACGGTGACCGCACCAAGAACAAGAGCACTCACCGCGACAGGTGTTGTTGCGTACCCTGAAAATCCGAATCGAAAACCGTCAATCGCATAGGCAAGCGGATTCAAACGTGCCACGACATGCCATACGCCATGAAGGTTTCCAATGTCGTAAAAAACACCGCCAAGATACGTCAACGGTGCAAGTACAAATGTGGGGACGATCCCAACATCGTCGAATTTACGCGCGAACAATCCGTTTAAAAAGCCAAAAAGAGAGAAGCAGATTGCAGTCATCAGCCCAAAGTACAGCACAAGCCATACGTGCAGCATTGTGAGTGGAACAAAAAACACAGAAACCACGAGAACAATTCCGCCCACAAGCACGCTTCGCACAACACCACCCGTACAAAAACCCGAAAGCATCACCAGTGGCGACATCGGTGCGACCAACATTTCCTCGATACTCCGTTGAAATTTTGTACCGAAGAACGAACTTGCCACATTCGTAAACGCGTTCGTCACCACCGACATCAATACAAGTCCGGGAACGATGAACGCAGCATAACTCACGCCACCAACCTGCCCGATTCGTGTACCGAGAAATGCGCCAAATACGACAAAATAAAGCGCCTGCGTAATAACGGGCGGCAGAAGTGTTTGCGTCCAGATGCGAAAAATGCGACTCACCTCTTTGCGCGTCAATGTGAAGTATGCAACAGAAGAAATGCGATGGTTCATAGACTTATTGCGAAGCCGCAAGATAGACTTCTTCGAGTCGATTCGCCTTAGGACGTATGTCGCGAACAGTAACGCCCTCTTTTTTTAATTGCAGTATGAAATCTGTAACGCTTGTTCCCGCCTCCAGCGTTACGTCAACCACGGTGTTGTCGCCGCGCGTGACCACAAACGACTGCGACGTTGCTTCGGCAAGTAACTCCTCAACCGTCGCATTTCGTACCACCTCACCTTTTCGCAAAATAATTATGCGCTCACAGAGTTCCTGCGCTTCCTCCAAATAATGCGTAGTGAGTACGATCGTCGTTCCTCGTGCATGAATGCCGCGCACAAATTCCCACATGCTTCTCCGCAATTCTACGTCGACGCCTGCCGACGGTTCGTCGAGTAGCAACAATTTTGGCTCATGAATGAGCGCACGAGCGATCATTAGTCTTCGTTTCATTCCGCCAGAAAGTGTTCGCGCAATTGCGTGACGCTTTTCCCACAGACCCAATTGCTGCAACAATGCTTCAGCGCGAGGCACTGCAACATGGCGCGGCACGCCATAATACCCGCCCTGATCAACAACAATATCGAGTACGCGCTCCCAAATGCTAAAATTAAACTCCTGCGGCACCACGCCAATATGCAATCGTGCATCGTCGGGATGGATATCGAGGTCGGTGCCAAACACCTCGACTGCTCCGCTCGTCTTTCGCACAAGCCCGGTGAGCATGCCGATAAGCGTCGTCTTCCCTGCCCCATTCGCACCCAAAAGCGCAACCATCTCACCCTCGGCAACCGAAAACGTCACGCCTTTCAGCGCATGTACCCCCGTTTTATAGCGTTTCTCAACGTTTGTAAGCACCAATGCTTCCATAAAGGCACTATACATGGTATGGTCTTCGCCTTCTATGGCCGCAGGAAACGTCGTCGCACGATTCGAAGAGGTGTCCTTCGGGTACACCACAGAAAACCCCATTTTAGATGAGGCAAGTTTTTCGATTCGTGAAGACGTCAAACTGACGCTCATGGGGCAAAACGGCGCAGGGAAAAGCACAATTTTCAAATTGATTACCGGAGAACTCAAACCCGACAAAGGCAGTATTCACCTTGCAGCAGGAGCGACGATTGCAACGGCAAAGCAGGTCATGGCGCGCGAACATCTCACCGAAACCGTTCGCGAATATTTCGCTCATGCATTTCTGGACGTTCCTCACAATCTCGACAAGCGTATTGCCGACGCACTCGAGGTTGTTAATTTTTCTGCGCCACTCACAAAACCTGTAGGAGACTTTTCCGGCGGGCAGCAAGCACGACTCTTGCTTGCATTCGCGCTTATTCAACAGCCCGACATTTTGCTGCTCGACGAACCAACGAACAATCTCGACCGCGACGGTATTGACCACCTCACTGCGTTTCTTATCATGTATCCAAAAACAGTGCTCGTCATTTCGCACGACGCCGACTTTTTAAATTGCTTTACCGAAGGTGTGCTCCATCTCGACGTCTACACAGGTAAAGTCGAAAAGTACGACGGCAACTACACCGACGTTGTGGAAGAAATTTCTGCACGCGTCGAACGTGACCGCGCAAAAAATGCACAGCTCCTCAAAACCATTCAAGATCGTAAAGACAAAGTAAACTTTTTTGCACACAAGGGTGGAAAAATGCGCAAACTCGCAAGCAAGCTAAAAGACGAGGTTGCAGAAGCAGAAGAAAACATGGTCGACGTTCGCCAAGACGACCGAACAATCGGCGACTTCACGATTCCTGCGCAACCCTTCCCCGAAGCAATTGTCACCATTTCCCACGTGAAAGTCATTCAACATCACGAGCCGCATACCGTCGACGTGAACGTCACACTCCGCCGCAATCACCACCTGCTCATTGCGGGGCCGAACGGAATTGGCAAAAGCACGCTGCTTCGTACACTTGCCGAAGGCAGTGACGACGGCGCCGTTATCACAAAAGGTGTGACGGTCGGCTACTACAAGCAGGATTTTTCCGGACTCGACTTTTCGCAAACTGCATACGCGTCCCTCGCAACAATGATGGACGAACCCGACAACGAAACAATTCGCCGCACGGGTGCAAAATTCCTCTTGAACGGCGACGCGCTCGCCACAACCGTCGGCGCACTCTCCGAGGGTCAAAAAGGGCTGCTCTGTTTTGCGCGATTCGTACTCCAGGCACCAAATCTTCTCATTTTCGACGAACCAACAAACCACATCAACTTCCGTCACCTCCCCGTTATTGCAAAGGCGCTCAATGCATACGAAGGGTGTCTCATTGTCGTCAGTCACGCGGAAGATTTTGTAAAACAGATTCGTTTCGACCGCACACTTGACCTCTCTACTCTTATAAAATAAAAAATATGAAAAAGATTTTTCCAAAAAAACAATCAGGGGGCTACGGACCGAAGAAATCATTTGGCAGCGACCGTGCCGCCATGCATCGTGCAACGTGCAACAAGTGTGGAGCGTCGTGTGAAGTGCCATTCAAACCGAACGGAAAGAAACCAATTTATTGCAGCGACTGTTTCCGCAAAGAAGACGGGGGTGCAGACCGTCAACCATCGTACGACAAACCACGCTACGTCAGCACACCCCGTGCAGGCAACGACGACATTTCTAAACAACTCAAAGCACTCAACGAAAAAATGGACGCAATTTTGAGCGTGTTGACCGATCTCGGGGACGAAGAGAGTGATGACGACGCAAGCGAAGAGGGCGAAGCGTAGGAGCTAAAAATTCCATCCATAGCCACTATAAAAAATTCCGTCACGAATACAGACGAACATTTGTTTGTAGTAGTCTATTGTATCGTCTGGTAACGCATTGAGCCGCGACCACATGAGTGCACTACATTTATCCGGCTCAGTATTTGTTGGTTCACCGTTCCACGCTGAACAGCGAAAGAAAAAATCTACACGTTCATGGTCGCCGCAGTTTCGGTGCATGACGTGCACCAGATTGAGGTCGTTCTCTCGGAGCATCAATCCGACCTCCTCTTTTGCCTCACGGCACATCGCCCTTTTCAACTCCTCCCCACCGTCGACATGCCCCGCGGGCAATCCAAGCTCACCGTCTTTAAAGCCCGTATTTTGTCGTCGAAGTTGCAGGACTCTTCCGTTACTATCCACAAGCAAAAGATAGACGGAAATAATTGCACGAAACTTCGTTTGCCATGAGTCCGACATAATACGAGGTCAGCTTGAAGCATTTTTCTCCTCATGATACTTTGTGCTCGCCGACAAGACAATGACAACATATTCCCGGGTAGCTCAGCGGCAGAGCGGCTCGCTGTTAACGAGATGGTCACAGGTTCGATCCCTGTCCCGGGAGCCACTAAACCCACTCAGGGCAACTTGAGTGGTTTTAGTTTTCTCGAAGCACGCAAATAGGGCGCGAAAGCCGTCTTTTGGGATGAATTTAAACTCGCCTCCGAATCAAAAAAGATTCTCCGGGAGTATAAAAGTTGCCCACAAGCATTGCTCTATCCGATATTAACTGTTATAATCTGATACATGGTTGATAACAGTTACAATATGCAGGATAACAAAGTAAAATTTGACCATCGCCTCAGAACCCCAGAACCACATATAGTGGCTCTTTTGGCTGAGATCGATGGGATCAGGGGCGAGTTCAAATCAGGTCTTCGTATGACCCCGCAAGCGATCACGAATCTTAAGCGATCGACGCTTGTCACATCGGCCGGTGCGTCCACTCGTATTGAAGGTGCGAAGCTTACAGACGAAGAGGTGCAGAAAATCATGCAGGGCCTTGCGGTTTCCAAATTCGCCGATCGTGACTCACAAGAAGTACAAGGCTATCTTGAAACACTGCAAAATGTTTTTGATAGTTTTCAAACGCTGCCGCTTCGAGAAAGCACGATCTTGTCGCTGCACAAAGAGCTTCTCAAATACTCGACGAAGGATGAGCAGCAGCGCGGAGCGTACAAGAAAAAGGAAAACACTGTTGGCGTGCTTGGCCCAGACGGTAAGGTTGCGCGGATCATGTTCGAAACAACCCCCGCATATCTTACGGCAAAGGAAATGCAGGAGCTCGTTGAGTGGACTACCGACGCGTTGGAGAAAAATCGCTTCCATCCGCTCCTCATCATCGCCAACTTCATCGTTGAGTTTTTGAAGATTCACCCGTTTGAAGATGGTAACGGGCGTCTTTCGCGTGTCCTGACGAATCTTCTTCTGCTCCGATCCGGCTATCAATTCGTGCAGTACGTTTCGCACGAGCAACTCGTCGAAAAGCGAAAGGACGAGTATTACATCGCGTTGCGTAAATCGCAGGAGACCTTCAGAACGGAGAACGATACCATCTCGCCTTGGCTCAACTTTTTTCTCGCGGTCGTAAAAGAGCAAGCCACAAAGGCACTCGTCTATCTGGAAGAAGAAAAATTCGAGGACACGCTTTCACCAAAGCAAAACGAAGTCTGGAAATTCATCTCCAGCGTCGGTGAAGCCAGCCCGAGCGAGATTGTGAAAGCAACGGGTATTCTTATGCCGACGGTTCGCCAAGGGCTCGATCGGTTGATTGAGCTTGGAAAAGTGAAGCGGATCGGCCGAGGTCCAGGGACGCGGTATGTGAAGTTGTAAAAAGTGCAATATGAATGATAATCGGAAACAACTGCACGAAAAGCTTTGGTCAGCGGCTGAGCAACTGCGCGCCAACAGCGGATTGAAACTCAATGAAATGGCTGAGCCGATTCTTGGGTTAGTCTTTTTGAAATTTGCTGACGTACGGTTCAAAAAAGCGAAGGCAATGCTCGAAGCTGAGCGTGCAAACACGGTGAAGCGTTTGTCGCCAATTTCGTCGGATCATTATCAGGAAAAGGGTGTTTTGTATCTTCCAGAGGCAGCGACCTACTCGCATCTCATGAACCTGCCGGAAAGTGAAAATATCGGCAAGGCAATCAACGATGCAATGAAAGCAATCGAGGAAATAAATCGTGATCTTGCCGGTATTCTTCCGAAAAATTATACATCTGGCTTGTCAGCGTCAAACCTCATTGCTCTTCTCAAAACATTCAATCAGATACCGGATGACATCGACGGCGATGCGTTCGGCGAGATTTACGAATATTTTCTTGGTGAGTTTGCGCGGGCTGAAGGGGCAAGAGGTGGAGAGTTTTTTACTGCGCAGCCGATCGTAAAATTGCTTGTTGAGGTGATCGAGCCATATCACGGAAAGATTTGTGATCCCGCTTGCGGTTCAGGTGGAATGTTCGTGCAATCTGCCCATTTCGTTGAACGGCACGCCAAGGGCAGCAAACCAGTGATGCATGAAGTCACCCTCTACGGCCAAGAAAAAGGTGAGGGCAATGTCCGCATTGCCAAGATGAACCTCGCAATTCATGGCCTTTCGGGCAAGATCGAGGTTGCAAACTCGTTTTATGAAGACGTTCACAAGAATGTTGGCAAGTGTGACTTCGTACTCGCAAATCCGCCGTTCAACGTGAAGGGCAAGGACAAAAATAAACAGATCATTATTGATCCTGCTCGGCTGCATGGCGATCCGCGCTATGTCTACGGTCTTCCGCTTACCGGCAAGGGTGAGATTTCCAACGGCAACTATCTCTGGATGCAGATGTTCTTGTCAGCGCTCAATGAGAACGGCCGCGCGGGTTTCGTGATGTCCAACGCCGCCAGCGATGCCGGCAATCAGGAAAAGGAACTTCGCAAAAAGATGATTGATGATGGAATTGTGGATGTTCTGATCTCCGTCGGGACAAACATGTTCATGAATGCCACGCTTTCGTGTGCCTTATGGTTTTTTGATAAGCGAAAAAAAGGAACACCTCGAGCAAACAAAATTCTCTTCATTAACGCGCAAGATATTTTTACTGAGATCGATCGTGCGCATAACACATGGACAGATGAGCAGATCCAAGAAATCGCTGCCATCGTGCGCCGGTATCGTGGCGAGGAAGGATACGGAGAATATAAAGACATCAAAGGCCGATGCAAAGTCGCCACGTTGGATGAAATCCGTACCAATGACTACTCACTCAATCCCGGGCGGTACGTTGAGATTGTTGAGAAGGAAATGGACGATGCTGATTTTGAGACAAAGATGAAAGAGTTGATGGACGAATTTATTTCTCTTACCGTCGAGGCGCATGAGCTGGAAAAGAAAATCCAGGAGGACTGGAAGAAGATTGTATGAGCATCTGGGCAAAACAAAAGCTAGGAGAAGTTGTGGACTTTATCGATGGTGATAGAGGCACAAACTACCCGAGTCAAGGAGAGTTTTTTCCTTCTGGTTATTGTTTGTTTCTTAGCACACGAAATGTGCCGAATAGTCGATTTTCCTTTGAAGAAAATCTTTTTATTAGTGAAGAGAAGGATGCTGAATTGCATAAAGGAAAACTCCAAAGGGGTGATTACGTTTTGACTACTCGAGGCACTGTTGGAAATTTTGCTTATTATGATAGGAGTGTGCCCTATCCAAACGTCAGGATTAATTCAGGCATGGTCATTTTGAGAAAAAAATCTGAAGAACTAAATGAAAAGTTTTTTCGATACTATTTATCAAGTGATTCCTTTTCTGGACAGGTAAAGGCTCGCGTCTCCGGTAGTGCACAACCACAGTTACCAATTAAAGACATGATTTCGATGGAAATCATTCTTCCAGATTTAATAACTCAGACTTGCATTGCATCCATACTTGCCTCTTACGACGATCTGATCGAAAACAACGAGAGGCGGATCAAGACGTTGGAAGAAATGGCACGTCGGCTTTATACCGAGTGGTTTGTGAAATTCAAATTTCCTGGGCATGAAAAAGTGAAGATGGTTGATTCGGGGACGGAGTTCGGAATGATTCCTGAGGGGTGGCGGTCCGGGTCTATGGCTGATGTTTTCGATAACCTTCGCATTTCTACGCAGGCTGGGAAGCATTTAATGGGAAGGATGTACGTGCCCATCGAGTACCTTCCCCGCAAGAGTTTGGTACTTCAGAACTTTGCTGATTGGAAGGAAGCACAAAGCAGTTTAGTTTTATTTGAGAAAGGCGATATTTTATTTGGCGCAATGCGACCATATTTTCATAAAGTCTCGATCGCACCCTTTGCTGGGGTCACTCGTACAACATGCTTTGTTTTGAGACCAAAAGAGAAATATTTTAAATCTTTTGGAGCTCTGACGGCTTTTTCTGATCGCGTTGTCGCCTTTGCCTCCGGTAACACGAGGGGCGCTACCATCCCATATGTGGTATGGGATGGAGCATTATCGAACTGTCCGGTCGTGATTCCTCCATCGGATTTATTAAATAGATTTGAAAACATAGTTGAAACAACTTTGGGTCAACTTGCGTTTTTATCACTGCAAAATAATCGTCTTGTGAGAATGAGGGGCTTACTCATTCCACAGCTGGTTACGGGCAAGCGGCAGGTTAGATAACTGATCGTATGGATAAAACTGTTAAATATTCTACTCAAAATTCCCAAAAAGAATACTACCAAGAATATTCAAATTGTCTTGGCCATCTTTTTAACCTTGCTCGAGATACAAATGGATTACAGTTTATCTACACATTACTTCGAGTGAGCGGAATACAAGATGGAGGATGGGATCCTTTCGTTGAGGCTCAAGAAGCTCTCTTTGAGTTCAGCAAGATACTTCAAAGGGCTAGCAGAAAAGGAATAAACAAAAACTCTTTTCGATTGGCTTTGTTGATTTATTGTCACTCAGTTGAAATGGCCGCACCATACCAAATGCTCTACAATCTATTGCGGTGTGCACAGGGTAAAAATTATGTCCCGTTTCCTTTTCCTGGATATCCATTAGGAAAAAAGAAACCATTTAATGTAAGGCCTCAATCGCCAACGAGAAAAATTGCATCTTTAGTTCAAGAGGCTGAGAAGATAGGAGATAAGAAGCTGGGTACGGAAATGAGCTCATTTTTTGATGACGATATTAGAAATGCTTTTTATCATTCTGATTACTCTCTTACCGATACCGAATTTAGAATTTGTGAAAATGGATTACCAAAATCTATTTCATTCGGGGATCTTTCAGAAAAATTATCGCGCTGCTTTGCTTTCTATCAAGCATTCTTCGATTTGTATAAACAACATCGTCTGTCGTTCGGGGGGACGAAAAAGTATCACCGCATGCCAAACTTTGAGGTTTTTGAATTATTGACGGACAAAAAAGAGGGGCTCGTTGGATTCAAAATGCACTTTTCTAGTGGATCAACAGCATTTTGGGAGAGACGGAAGGAACGAGTTCACGGAATAAATGTAATGCTCGAGAAAGACCATATCAATTTCTTTGTCGGTGATCTATCAAAGCTAAAACGAAAGTGGATGGTCAACGGAAATGTTTTTAGAGAAAAAAATACAAGATATAACAATCCTTGTACCTGGAAGCCAATCTTTTTTTATGGAAAGGCTGAAGAAGTTATTGCCGAAGTTAAGAGCGAATCAAACGATAAAAATGTTCAGGGATGCCTGTTTTATATTAAATGCACTGGTCATGAGTCAATAGAATTTGCAGTTAAAGCGAACAAACCACTTAGTGATAGCAAGGAGATTAGAAATGGAAAATTTGAATTGAAGCTGTGTGACTGCTCGAGTGATGGCACGTTTGTTTATGATGGCACTTATTTTGTAAATTCCGATAAAGCGAGAGAAATAAAGGTGGGAATAAATCGAATTGAAAAATTCGCTGAGGGGTTTAGACAAAGAGGGATCGAGGTTACCTACATTTTGAAATATCACTTGGAGAGAAAGATGAATCCGCCAACAAATAATAGTGGTAGAAGCTTCACGATAAGTTTCGAGATGGATGATCCAAGAAACACACTTTGCTTGTCGGATTTTGGAATCTTGCCAAAGACAGATTGGAAAATTAAGCCCGAATGGATAGAATAATTTAACGAAATATGAACCCATTCTCCGAAGACAATCTCGTAGAACAAACCGTCATCAAGCTCATCAAAAAAGCATGGGTGGATTCGGCATGTCATATTAACGCGTATTCGGACGAGGATGATGCGCTGATTGGCCGCGAGCATCAAGGTGAAGTCGTGTTGAAGAAATTCTTGTTGCCTGCGCTTGAGAAGCTCAATCCTTCATTTTCAGCTGACGCCCTTGCTCAAGCGACAGAGGAATTGGTGCGGGATCGATCCCATCTCTCGCTCGTGAATGCCAACCAAGAAATCTACAAGCTTTTGCGTGATGGGGTGAATGTAAAGGTGCAGCGTGCAGACGGCGGCAGTGACACGGAGAGGGTTCGATTCTTCGACTTTGAAGATCCAGAAAATAATCATTTTCTTTGCGTATCTCAGCTGTGGGTAGTGGGCGACATGTATACGCGGCGGCCGGACGTCGTTTTGTTCGTAAACGGCATCCCATTAATACTCTTGGAGCTCAAAGCCTCGCACAAGAGCCTCGTGGATGCGTACCGCGATAATATTCGGGATTACAAAGATACGATCCCGAAGCTGTTTTGGTACAACATGGGGATTATCCTCTCAAACGGTATTGAGAATAAATTTGGCTCGCTCACTGCGCCGTTTGAGTATTTTAATGAGTGGAAAAAGGTTAAGAGCGAGGAAGATGAATCAAAGGGCGACTTAGCGACGATCATCCGCGGAGTTTGTGACCGCACACGGATGCTGGATATCTTGGAGAACTTCGTTTTGTTTGATGAGTCAACGGGCAAGAAGAATAAAATCGTGCCGCGATATTTCCAGTACTACGGAGTCAACCGCGGATTTGAACGTGTCGAACATCGAAAAAAATACGATGGGAAACTTGGTGTATTCTGGCACACGCAAGGATCTGGCAAATCGTACTCGATGGTCTTTCTGTCCCAGAAAGTGTTGCGAAAACTCCCGGGCAATTTCACGTTCGTCATCGTGACGGATCGGAAGGAGCTCGATAAACAAGCCTACGATAATTTTGCGAATGTTGGAGCTGTCTACGAAAAGGAAGTGCATGCGGATAGTATTGTGCATCTCCATGAACTCCTCGCCCAAGACCACCGCCAGATTTTTACGACCATCCAGAAATTTCAGGATATTGATGGATCGATTTCCAGTCGCAATGACATCATCGTCATGACGGATGAGGCTCACCGCACGCAATATGACCGGATGGCCCAGAATATGCATAAGGCGCTTCCGCAGGCGTCCTTCATCGGCTTCACCGGCACACCGCTCATGGCCGGTGGCGAGGAAAAGACTCGTGAGACCTTTGGTGATTATGTTTCCGTCTACAACTTTGGCCAGTCAGTCACAGACGGCGCAACCGTGCCGCTGTTCTACGAAAACCGCGTGCCGCGACTTCAGAACGTAAACGAAAATCTGGAACAGGATTTGGGCAAGGTGATGGACTTTTACGATCTCAACGATTCGGAGGAAGAAAAACTGGAGCAGGAATTCTCCACGTTCTATCATCTTGTAACGCGCGAAGACCGACTGGATGCGGTCGCTCGAGACATCGTCACCCATTTTGTCGGCCGCGGATATGACGGCAAGGCGATGGTTGTTTCGGTAGACAAAAAGACAGCCATTCGAATGCACGATAAGGTGCGCAAAGAATGGGATCGTTACATTGCCAAACTCCGGATGGATTTATTGCGTGCAACGGATGAACACGAGCGCGCAAAGATTGAATCGCAACTCGAATTACACGAAGGCGTGGACATGGCTGTGATGGTTTCGCTTGGGCAAAACCAAAATGAGATTGCAGACATGGAGGCATTTGAAATCGACATGCGTCCGATTCGGGAACGTATTTTGCACGGTGACTTAGAGACCCAATTTAAGAAGGCTGACAGCAAGCTGCGCATCGCGTTTGTGTGTGCGATGTGGATGACCGGTTTTGACGTTCCAAATCTCTCCACGGTTTATTTGGATAAGCCGCTCAAGAATCACACGCTTATGCAGGCGATCGCTCGCGCAAACCGTGTGGCTGAAGGAAAAAAGAACGGATTGATTGTGGATTATATCGGAGTGTTCAGAAACATTGAGCGCGCGCTAGCTCTGTACGCCGCGAATGGCGAAAAAGACAGTGACATTATCCGCAACAAGGAGGAATTGGTTGGCGAGCTGGAGGCCCTACTGGCCACCACGAACGGTTTTTTGATGGAAAACGGGATATCCCTTGAAGAGTTGCTAAAAGCGACGGCTGAGGAAAAATTGCCGTTGCTTGAAAAATACGCCAACATTCTTGTTGGCCAACCGGAAGCAAAGAAATATTTTCTGAATATCGCAAGTGATCTGCAGAATGCCTATCGCTCCGTTCTTCCAGACCCCAGGGCAGAAGATTATTATGTCGAGGTAACAGCCGTACGTGTGATTGCTTCGCGCGTGCGAGATGTCGGTGCTCAAAGCGTGGACGTCTCTCAAGTGCAGAAAGATTTGGAGGATCTGTTGGACCGCTCCATCCAAGCCGGTGAGTACGTTATTCCACAGCACAAACGGATTAAGGATTTAAGTAAGTTGAACGCCGATGCGCTCGCTGAATTTTTTGCTGGCCTGGAGAATAAAAATCTACAGACGGAAAGTCTGGCGGCGGAACTCGAACAAAAGATAACCGACATGGTGAAGCGCAACAAAAAACGCGCGCCGTTCATGGATCGGCTCAGCGCAATCTTGAAAGACTATAACAGCGGCGCGCATGACATTGACCAGTTTTTTGATGACTTGGTTGATCTCGCAAAAAGCCTGGGTGAGGAAGAGCAGCGCGCGGTTAAAGAAGGTTTGAGCGAGGAGGAACTGGCGATTTTTGATCTGCTCTTAAAGGATTCACTTGATCCAGACGAGGTGGAAAGGGTACGTGTTGTCGCTAGAGAATTGCTTACCAAGCTGAAAGCTGAACGGCTCGTGTCGGAATGGCGGGAGTTCGAACCGTTGCGCGCGGGAGTGCGAACGACCATATCGGATATTCTGTACGCCGATCTTCCCGAGCCGACCTATTCACAAACCGATTGTGAATCTAAAAAGCTCGAGGTCTATAACTTTGTCTACGAACATTACCGGGACGCAAAGACCTTTATTTTTGCTTAATCATCTATGTCCCAATACTACTCCGGCAAACGCACCAAAAATATCTTCGACCCAAAAAGCACTGAGCCTTACAAGCTCAGCCGCTCGAAGATCTCCAACTTCATGGCCTGCCCTCGCTGTTTCTACATCGACCGCCGTCATGGGGTTGGTCAGCCGCCGGGGTTTCCGCTCAACTTGAACACTGCTGTCGATACGCTCCTCAAGAAGGAATTCGACCTTCACCGGGCCAAAGGGATCGCACACCCGCTTATGAAGGCCTACGACATCGATGCGGTCCCGTTTGCGCACGACGATCTTGATGCGTGGCGGGCGAATTTCACCGGCGTTCGATATCTCGATAAAAAGACGAACTTCCTGCTTACTGGCGCGATTGATGATGTGTGGCAGAGTCCGGACGGAAAATTGATCGTGGTGGATTACAAGGCCACCAGCAAGGATGCGGAAGTGACCCTCGACGCCGAGTGGCAGGACGGCTACAAGCGTCAAATGGAGTTCTACCAGTGGCTCCTGCGCCGCAAAGGATTCGAGGTGTCCGACACTGGCTATTTTGTTTATTGCAACGGCAGGACGGATAAAAAGGCATTTGATGGAAAACTCGAGTTTGACATCAAGCTGATCCCGTACACCGGCGACGACAAGTGGGTGGCGAAAACCATTACCGCCGTGCACAAATGTTTGATGAGCGCCAAGATCCCGGCTTCAGGGAAGGATTGTGATTATTGTACGTATCGAAAGGCGGTGGAATCAGTTACCAACAGAAGTGCACCTTATGGACTACAATGACGTTAGTACTCGTTTAAAACGGATATACGCTTCCATTGATCGACAGAATAAATATGGAGGCGAGGTTTTAAGCGGCATGCGTACAGAAATGGTAAAGGAATCTGAAACAAAGTTTAAAATTACAATCTCGTTTGGTGGTGACGAAAACGATCCAGAAACTTTAAATGAAATCCACGCCGTAATAAGCAATCTCGCAAATTTGAAGGATTGCTTGTTGGAGAAAATGACCGAACAAAACAAAAACAAGCAATTAATCGAAGATGATATCGATCAGTCATTGCCGCTTCAGCTGGTACTCGATCTTAACAATCAGGAAAAACACGGTTCCCCCCTCAAAAAATTTCGTAGATCAAAAAAGGACCCATTATTCACCAACGTGTACCGAGCAATAGGGCCGTCCAATAAGCCTGATGGCATCGCGTACTCGGGTAGCGACGGCTCAATGGCCCTGAATGTCATGGTGTCGCTTCATGCAGATATTACAGATTCGAAAGGACAACATCTTTATAGTCTAGATCAGCTGACCAATCAGGCAATCATCGATTGGGAGTCGATTATTGCAAAACATCAAATCGCGTGACAGGATCTGTTTGCAGGATTTGATTTCTGCCTCAATCCGACGTATTCTTCATCCAACATGATTTACCGACTCATAAGACGATAACCCGCAAGACCCGACTGTCCGTGCAGCCGGTTCTTTGCGGGTTTTTGATTTGACCAACTATTGCCCTTGTAGGCTAACTGGATAAACCGCCGCGCTTCTATCGCGGGTTTGCAGGTTCAACTCCTGCCGAGGGCACCATGCTCCTGTCGTTCAACGGCTAGGATTCCAGACTTATATCTTGGAGATCAGGGTTCGACTCCCTACGGGAGTACCAACGGAAAAACAATCCAATCACAAACAGCCTGTAAATAGGCTCGATTCCGAGCGCTCAATCGTTATTCCCAGTGTGATTGGAATAAAAAGGCCTTTGTTTACAGGTGCAATTAAATTATTGGATTAATAACCCAATTTACCGGCTCAAACACGCCACCCGCTGCATCTTCGCCATGCTGATCCGCGCGGCCTGATAGACCTCCGCCAGTTCGGTAAAAACGTATGAGCTGGAGCCATGAGAAGGCGTGTGAGGTGACCCACATGCCTTGTCAAAAAGTCGTCATTGAAAAATGGCGATTTTTTGTTTAATCCTCGAGCAAATAGCGACCCTTGGTAGCTCGTCTGAAAAATCGAAGCACCCGGGATGTAAATTGGTTGAGTTTTTTCAAACACACGAAAGTCAGTTTTTGCCTTATTTTTTCGGTTCAAACCCCAACCACAGTTCGATGTAGATTTATCAGTCGAATTAAGGTACATTTTGCGAGTATGAAAGTATTTCTCCTTAGCCCAATAGCTCATCAGCTTTTAAGCGATGAACAGATCGAGCAACTGCAATCTGCGGGCGAACTTGTCATCATCAACAAAATTAAGCCAATTCAAGAATTGCCCGACCTCACAAGTGGAGATGAAGATCGGATCCTTGCAATTGATCCGGATTTTTGTCAGTGGAAGATTACGAATGAAGATATCAACAAGATTCCAAAACTCAAGGCTATTGTTTTGCAGACCACATCCTTCAGTTATATCGATATCGCATATTGCAAAGAAAAAGGTATCTCTGTTGTAAATCTTCGTGGCTTCTCAAGCCTTGCTGTCGCCGAGTGGGCAATAATGGCTGCATTGAACCTTGCACGCAAAATTCCTCTTCTCATTCAAGACGGATGGAAGCTTAATTTCAATAAGCATAAAGGATACGAGCTTCGCGGAAAAACAGCAGGAATCATCGGTCTGGGGAGAATCGGTAGACTTGTCGCCGAAAATTGCATGGGCATTGGGATGAAAGTGAACTATTGGTCTCGCCAAACGCGTGATGATCGCTTTACGTTTTCAGAAATTTCAGATCTCATGTCATCGTGCGATGTTATTTTTCTCGCACTTCCCCGCAACGAAGAGACCTCGGTATTACTCACGGAGGAGCTGCTTCGTAGTATGAAGAAATCAACTATCTTTGTGCGTACAGGATTTCCGCCGAATCATGAGTTGCTGCTCCGAATGATCAAGGACGGCGATCTTTACGGTTACGCCTTTGATGAGGATGAATCGACGTTCGGGGAATGCCAAGGCAATGTATGGGCAAGCCCACCGAATGCGTGGCTTACAAACGAATCCACGAATAGCAATGCGGAGCAGTGGGTTGATGCCATTGTTCGAGCAGTGAATGGTGACTATACGAATGCGGTGAACGCCCTCTAAAAATATGATAAAAAAGATCGAGACCCCTAATGCCCCGTTGCCTAAAAGCAGCCCTCACTCCCAAGCGATAATCGCGAATGGTTTTGTATTCACTCAGGGATCAATCTATCTCATGCCAGAGGGTACGCTCCTAGAAGGAAGTATCGAAGAGCAGATTCATCAGATCATGAAAAACCTGAAAGCCATTTTGGACGAGGCGCATGTGTCATTTAAAGATGTGGTGAAGTCCACCATTTATCTTACGGACATGTCGCTGTACGGAAAGGTTAATGAGGTTTATGGGAGCTATTTTTCAGATCCATACCCAGCACGGGAAACTATGTGCGTCACTGAGCTTCCGCTTAGTGCAAAGATCGAGATCAGCATGATCGCTGCATTGCCATCTAACGGATAGCTTCTTGTTGCCTTTGCGTGATGAACTGACAATTTGCCCTTATCTTATCCATGCTGACTTTCACCTCAGCGTAGATACTCCCCAGTTCTGTAAAAAGATAATCTAGGGAGCCAGCAACCACCCCGGCATTTTGCTGGGGTCTTTGCTATCTTTGGGAACTACCCAGAATGGGAATCGAACTGGTATAGTTATAGAAGTAATTTTTAGCACCCTAATATGAAGACATTAAAATGTGATTTGTGTGAAACGACCACGGAAGGTGAAACATTTGGAGCGTGGATGCAGGCGCTTATGCCACATTACATGCAGGCTCATGCTGATGTGATGAATAACAAAGCAGGTCTTTCTGATGAGGAGAAAAAGACCGAAATGAACACATGGATGACCGAAAATAAAGCACGGTTTGAAGCTGTCTAAATGTAATGAGGTTCTGTGAACTTCGGGATGCTGATATATCCCTCATACTCCTCAATTGCGGTTCGACGCGATCCACGACACGGAGCCAGCAAACGTTATCAGGATTTTCCCCACCTTCGCTCTTCAAGCTACGGTAGGACAGGCTGGTGATTTTTGCTATACTTATTTCGTTATGAAAAGCATCCCCACTATCTTTGAAAAACATGAAATCCGACGCCTCTACGACGAAAAGTCCGAGACGTGGTGGTTTTCGGTCATTGACATTATCCAGGCTCTGACTCAGCTATCGAATTATCAATCAGCCAGAAAATATTGGAAGGTTCTCAAAGGCCGTTTAGCCAAAGAAGGAAGCGAATTGGTAGCAAATTGTTACCAGTTGAAATTGACGGCAGATGATGGGAAAATGCGTATGACCGACGTCGCAAACGCCGAAACATTATTACGATTAGTGCAGAGTGTTCCAAGCCCGAAAGCCGAGCCTATTAAGCTCTGGCTCGCCAAAGTCGGCTACGAGCGAATGCAGGAAATGTCCGACCCGGCTCTCGCGCTCGAACGCGCTCGCAT
The DNA here is from genome assembly GCA_943359325.1 of Candidatus Uhrbacteria bacterium. GTDB lineage: Bacteria > Patescibacteriota > Patescibacteriia > UBA9934 > UBA9934 > UBA11707. Next base: position 22,061 of record CALRHD010000010.1, read on the forward strand.
CACTTGGCAGAAACATGGCTGTAGCGACAAGTGGATTCAACAACGCATGACAGGTCAAGAAACCCGTAACAAGTTAACAGATTATTGAGCCGCCCACGACGTGAAAAAAGGCGACGAATACGCCATTCTTACTAATCTGATTCACGAAGAGTGGAGCGGAATCGGCGTGAAGGATCATAAAAATCTGAAAGGTCTCAAAACGCAAAATCTGGCGGCAAAATTGCTCGCCGCGCTCGGCTGGAACTAGAGGCGAAGACTGGAAAAAAAGTGGTGACAGATGAAAATTATTTACCACCAGCAAAACAAACTAAAAAACTCGCGTTATGAACCTTGTTACCGAATCCACCAGACGGAGCCGCTACCACTGATGAGGATCTCGCGATATACTCTTCTCAAGAGTTAGTTAGGATTCAATACAATAGGTCACGATAAATATTTACTCGCGGTTTATGTCAAAAGGAATTAGTCTGACGATTTTTGGAAGCACATTGGTATTATTTAGTGGGTTGGTGCAATTGCCGCCCGATGAACTTTTCTCGTTTGGAGTTCGTGTACTGTTTTTCATCGTCGGTATTTCACTGGCAATTTCAGGAATTAGTCAAAAGTAAGGCGAGGGATACTGATGTATCCCCGATGCCCCCGAATCGCTGTTCGAACGTCCTCAACCACCCGAGTACAAAAAATCCACCACATTGCGTGGTGGATTTTTTGTACTCGGGTGGCCGATTCACATACACATATAGACAGAACACAGAGAGAGGCCTATGCTCAGTATATGTAAACACGAACGCGTACATTTTATTCAAAATTCTTTTTTTCTATGTTGTACACAATCGCAGTCATTCTCGTCATCTTGTGGCTCGTTGGCCTTATCACGTCATATACGCTTGGCGGTTTCATTCATGTTCTTCTTGCTATTGCCATCATCGCTGTTCTTCTCAGAGTCATCCGAGGTGAAAAAGTGCTCTAAATCATCACATCAAATGCAAGCAAATAGCCTCGTTGAGGTTATTTTCTTATATTCCAGTTGAGTGGCAAAACCCCAGTGGGTACGCAACACTAAGCACTGACAGTGCTTAGTGTTGAAAAGAAATAATTTACCTACTGTTAGCCAGTTTATGGCATTTTTGACTTGACAAAAATGGCTTTTTTTTGCTATTATCAGCCTCTAGCACTTCGCTAGAACATCCATAGGAGACTCCGTGAATACACTCTTTCTTTTGAAGATTCTCGGCTGCGCGACAAATGGCGGTGTTATCACCTACAGCCATGTGCTGGATGGTGGTGAAGCGTCGACTAGTGCGGCCGAAGATGATTCAGGTGTCGACACCAATATCGTGCTCGATACGGACACGGCATGTCCGACGCTCTACAGCGACGATGATCAGGACACGTTCGGCAGTGGGACGGCCTTCACGGTCGTGTCATGCCTGCCCATCGAAGGCTTCGTCGCGAATGCGCTCGACTGCGACGACCACAACCAGAGCGCCCATCCCGGTTCCATCGAGTTCTGCAACGGATTCGACGACAACTGTGACGGCGCGACCGACGAGGACAACGCAGAGGACGCCACAGCGTGGTACGCGGACGCCGATCACGATGCTGACGGCAACCCGAACGTATGGGTACTCGCATGTTATAAACCCGAGGGCTACACCTCGTGGAGTGCGGACTGCGACGACACCAACCCGAACGTTCCCGCGTCGCACGGCTACGAGTTCTGTAATGGCATCGACGACAACTGCGATGGGCAGGTCGACGAGAGCACCAACTTGCAGGGCGAGAACATCGTGTGGAACGTAGACGTGGACTTCGACGGCTATGGCGACATGTTCACCACGATGAAGTCGTGCACACAACCCGACGGGTATGTTGCCGACGCAAGCGATTGCGCCGACTACGACCCTACCATCAACCCGAGTGCTGAGCAGACGTGTGACATCTTCATCGACTTCAACTGCAACGGCATAGAAGACGAGCCAACCACAGGTTTGCTCCCGTGGTATATGGATGCTGACGGAGACAGTTACGGCGATCCCTATAGCACGGCAGTTGAAGACTGCGTGCCGCCCGAAGGCTACACCTGGGACAACACGGACTGCGACGATGAGGACGCACTCGTCCAGCCCTACGTCGACAGCGACGGAGACGGGTTCCTCGGGTGCGACCCGAGCGGCGGAAGCGACGTTGATTGCAACGACGTGAACGCCACAGTGAACCCAGACGCGGTCGAAGGCTGCACGAACGACGATCTCGATTGTGACGGCTTTGCCGGCATCGTGGGGCGGAGTCGCGAGTGTACCGTCGGCCTCTCCTGCGACACGGACGGCAAAACGCTTTCTGTGACGTGGGACATTGACCCGAGCGTGAGCAATGCGTGGCTGGTACGGGGGTTCGCTCCTGTGTCCATCACCTTCACGTCGTACGAACACCCGGCATTGTCGGGGATGAGTACAGATGTGGATGGCGGCGAGATGAGCATCGCCTACGACGCATTCACCATGAGCGGAACGGATGCCGATGGTACAACGTCGAGCATCAACTCACCGAACGTGTACGTCGTTTCCGGTGACGCGATCTGCTCCGAAGTCCCCGACCCTCTCAGCCCTGGGTCGTTCTACACCGCCATTCGATGACGGTGCCTCGTGACTCCTTGTGCGCAAGCATAGGGAGTCACTTTCTTTTATGCTATGATTATCACATAAAATGATCTATATTATCTATGCAAAAAATAACATCGTTTGCGATCAAGGCGAACATCGCTGTGGTTCTCCTCTCATTTCTCATATTCTTTCTCTCCGCGCTCATCCTTGGCGACCTCCTTCGAAATAGTTTCTTCGCGGGAATTTTTGGTCTGGCCGTATCGTATGTTTCTGCGTATTACGCAACATCGATGCTCCTGAAAAACTCTCACCTTGCAAAATTTGACGCCACTGCGTCCATTGATCAAACGTGGAAGGTCTACGTTATCATTACCGCTGTTTTTGTTCTCTTCAACATCACCGACACGCTACAACGCGGTGCGGCATTTACCATTTTTACGTTACTGACGTTCGTTGCCGCGTACATGGCGTTTGTCACGCTCAAAAAAAAGCAACGCTAGTACGTAGTGAAACTATGCTTCGGGGGAGGATAAAAGAGTCACGACTTTATAAACATATTCGTGCGTTGACGCATCGCTACGAAAAATTTTGGATTCCTGCAATGCTGCTCGGTGGTTTGGCGAGCGACGTCGTGCAGTACTCCGCACTTGACTTACGCGAAAAATACGCCATCCTCGGCCTCTACGTCGTCGTCGCATTCAGCGCGCTGCTCCTCATGTCCTACCCTCGTGCTGCCGAAGTGAAAATTCTGCGTTCCCTCTTACTCGTCGCGCCGTTCGCCCACCAATTCGCCGTCGGTGGC
>CALRHD010000011.1 GCA_943359325.1 Candidatus Uhrbacteria bacterium
CACATAAAAGTTTTTCGTGCGAACGGAACGCTCATTGCCGAAATATTTAACGGAAGTGCAGCGGAAACTCTTGGCGTGTATGTCAGTGTCGACGACGACACAATTCTCGCAACGCCGATGAGCAGCAGCACGAATACAATTTCAACATATGTATTATACAATAGCGTACTCACACCACAACAAACCATCACACCAATCACACGAGAAATAATGCGTACCGTTGTAACGCTCGATGAACGCACAAACGTCAGTGCGAATATTACCGCAGAACTATTTCACAACACGTCTCCGCGTTACATTCTTGTTGATTTGAGCGAACAGCGGCTCTATGCCTATGCGTATGGTGTCGAACAAAACTCATTCCTCGTATCTACGGGAAAACGCGGATTCGACACGCCTGTCGGCATAACCAGTGTTACTGCAAAATTCGCAGTGCACGATTATTCGTGGTACTACGGCGCAAACGATCCGCGTAATTATTCATTGCCAAACGTGAAATGGAATTTACGTTTTCGTCCGCACCTCTATATTCACTCTGCATATTGGCACAACAATTTTGGCCACGTTATGAGTCACGGTTGTGTCAACACAAGCATTCCCGACGCTGAATGGATTTTTCATTGGGCAGATATTGGCACAGCCGTGGAAATACAGAAATAAAAAATTCACCGTAGTAAATTTTCTACTCTGTATTTTTTAAAGTTATACACAGCAACATTGAAAAATAAATATCATAAATAAAAAATTTGCAGTATACTTTTCTTAATCGTCGTGATATCTATCGTGACGAATTCGAAAATGTTTTTCTCAATACGATAAAAATATTTTCCGATGAAGAAAGGGGGTGTATCATTATGGCAGCCAAGAAACGAAAGGCCGCGAAGAAGCCTGCGAAACGTAAAGCAGCTCCAAAGCGTAAAGCAGCGAAGCGTAAAGCTCGCGCGTAAACGCAAAACAAAAATTCCCGTCATCCGATGAGCATTACATATGTATGCTTATAGGCTATGACGGGAGTTTTTTATTATCGCATCTGCAAAGATTTTTAAAACAAAAACCGGAGTCTCGCATTGCTGCAAAACTCCGGTTACGACCCCAGTTACTCGTCACAAGTGACAAAGTACAAAGGGGACAAGGCCAGGGCTCAAGTTCTAAGTGGCCGAGGGTTTACTCGCCGAAAGCCACGACAGCGTCCTGGCCATTATACCTGTAGTCGACACGGTAGACGTTGAACACCCACCGACCGTCGTTCCGGTCCAAACACCGGAAGCACCAGCTGCCGAACCTGACGAGGAACCTCGTCTCCGGGAAGATCAGGCAGTTGATGTTCTGCGGCATCTTGGCCAGGAACGCCTGATTTTGCTCGAGGAAGACGCAGGCGTTGGCATTCGTCGGCTTGAGTTTGGCCCGGCGCGTCTTGTCGGACAGGTTGGTACCCAGCGTGCCGCTGCCGTTCTTCATCTCTTCTGTCTGGAAGAAAACAAGGCTACTCGGGTCGACTTGGCCGCATGGGACATGCACCGTCTTACCTGGCTGTGCCCAGTTGGGATCGATCGGGGCAGCATCACCGTCGATCATGAGGGCGATGGCTCCTCCAGCGGCCACGAAGGCCTCGCGAAGAGCGGCCATGGACATGATGGCGGGAACGGACAGAGTGAGAGTTTGCATTTTGAGACTCTTGGTTGGTTGTGGAAGATGCTGTAATGACCCTTATTTATCAAAAACCATGACTTAATAATATCTCGCAAAACAACCCTAAAGTCAAGCCAAAACGCCTAAAATATCTTCACCTTCCCGTAAATCCCATCATACCCTGGCGTAATCGCCACATTTCCCGCTCGCATCCTTTCAATCGCCTGGCCGACAACTACACTCGATGCCGCCATAATGCTCATTATCGGCGCATCTAACAACACATAAAACTCATTGCCAACCTCCACAATCAACTTCTCGTACTGCGCCTGCACTTTCGCTCCAGCCGTCGACACAACGCCATGCGCCTCTGCAATGATTTCCTGCAACGGGATAATGGAACGGAACGGAACGTGATTTTCCGGCACCGCGACAATTTTGCGATCGGAAAGCTCTGAAACGCGAGAAAGCACACCAACGGTCAATGGCTTACCACACTTGGGACACTGCCGATGTAACTTAGTGGCATCGGATGCCACTAAGTTACATCGGGGCTCGGGTGAGCATGAAAACTGACACACTGCACAGCCGTCGAGATAATACTTACCCTCTTCGGGATGAAATTCGATGGTGAACAAAAAACTTTTTGTATCGCGTTCACGCAGAATGCGGATAAATTCGTTGTACGAAAACTTTTCAGGTGCGATGTCGAACACGTTTGCTTCTCGGCCGAAGTTTCTAGGGCTGTGCGCGTCAGAGTTGGAAATGAGCATCACGTTATCGAGTTGTGATAACGAACGGTTCATCAAAGGGTCACTCGAGAGTCCTGTTTCGATAGCATAAATATACGGCGTCATCTCGCCCCAACATTCCTCTAACGAATCAAATCCCGACTTACTCCCAAACACACTAAACCATGGCGTCCATGCATGTGCCGGAATGAAAACAATGTCATTGTCGAGATTCTTGAACACTTTATATAATTCCTCGCTATCAAATCCAAGAATCGGTCTGCCATCACTCTTGCGATTGCTCCCTTGCTCATCTAGCCAAGCATTTATCTTCCTGACTGCTTCCAAACTCGGTGCCAACACAATATTATGTACTCGCCGCACCTTTCCTCCGCGTTTATAAATTTGTGCCACCTCTGTCGTCAACATGAAACGCATGTCAGGGTGCGCTCCCGATTTCAATCGAAATAATCCCTGCTCGGCTTCTTCAAGCTTCTCCTCAATTTCTGCAAACCAAATTGGATGCGTAAAGTCTGACGTCCCTAAAACATTGACACCCTTCTTCTCGCACCACAACGCATTATTCTCAAGCGTTAAGTCAGGAGAACATGCCCGCGAAAATCGGGAATGCAGATGCCAGTCGGTTATTATGCGCATAAGCATTATTGATAGATCTGTCATCCCCACGAAGGTGGGGATCCAATGACAAATTTATTTCGTCGCGATCCTCCGCACCACAAACCACGTCACATACGAAAATAATGCGCCGGTGAAGAGGAGAAATCCGCCGACGGTAATGTCGCGAGAAAGAATAATGTGCACAAGTGTCGCCATACCCATCACGCCAATCACAAATACAATGATCGCTGATGACATCCACACACTACGACGTTCGGGGAATGCTTCAGCAACACACAACACGGCGAAAAAAAGGAGCGTACCAAACGGAAGAAACAAAAATGTGCACGCGAGTAAACTCGCAGGCAAAACAATTTTCGCCGTCACATTCGCAATACGCCCCGCAACTCCCTGCAACAATTCATGGCCGAGTGCGGTGATACACACCAAAAGCCATAGTGCGAGCGCCGTCCAAAGTGCGTTATGCAAATCATTCGTTGCGACGCGCACTGCTCGAGAGCCAACCAGTGCGTCAGTCAAGCGAAAAAGCCCCACCAACACACCAATCGGTACCAACCCCGAAAGCACACCCAAAAATACAACCGAAACCGCCATGGGTCGCGACGCTCCGTATAGTCGCCCTACGTCTCCCCAATACGCAGCAATCCTCCCTTTCCAAAAGCCAACTATTGCATGCCAATACCCAAAAACTTCCATACAACGGCATTGTAGCAAACCCTATGCAACCGTCACCCACGCACCGTCATTCTTTGCACTTTCGTAGCATGCATGCGCAACAGTGTACGCACGCAAGCCATCTTTGATTGTCGGTGACAACAGATTGCCTTCAAGGAGATTCCGTACAAACCAATAGTCCTGAATAGCGTAATAGTCACTCACAAACAACATGTCTTCGCGGTTCGACAAGTCCTTGAAGAGCGGATCGTTGACGATCATCTGGTACAAATCCGGGCGCTCCAGTTTTGACTCTGCCTTCTCGTCACGAACGGTAATGTGGTGCATGTCGTACGTGTCTAGTGTGAGTAGCGCTTTGTGAAAAAAGATTTCAAAATGACGAATAGATTGGTGTGCAGGAATGTCATGCCAAATATGCACCATATTTCCCGTGACGCCATTCGCGAACTCCATACGCACTTCCATGTAGTCTTCAATTCCCGGATACCCTGCAAAATTGCTCATGCGTGCCGAAACACGAGCAACCTTTCCAAACAGCCATTCAAACAAATCGAGATCGTGAATACCATGCTCAATAAGCACTCCTGCGCCTGCCAAATCCGCCTTACTCCGCCAGTCCGTAAAATGGGAAATGCCACTAATAGGAAACTTTTGGTCGTCGCGCAAAATAACGGTGCGGAGCGGCGACTCCTTCGCGCGTTCATCGAGAAGTTTTTTAAGTGCATGATAGGTTGGGGCGTAACGAAGCACAAAACCAACTTGGTTCTGTACGCCCGATGACGTTAAAATGTCACTTACTGCGTTTGCCTGCTCCATGCTGACGGCAAATGGCTTCTCGAAGAAAATTGCTTTGCCAAGTTTTGCAGCGCGTGCAATAACGTCAATATGAAATTTCGTTGGTAAACAACTAAAAATAACATTAATGGACGGATCGTCAATAACGGAGTTTACGTCGTCGGTCGCGCGATCTATCTCAAAATCTTTTGCCGCTGCTTGTGCAGCCTCTAAATTTTTGTCGGCAATCGCGGCAATCGTCATCTTGCCCTCAAACATGGGACGAACAAGACGAAGACTTCGGGCATGTTCACGACCAATGTAGCCCGCACCAATAATTCCGATCGACAATTTTTCCATATGGAGATAATGAAGCCAAAGCAGAAAATAATAGCACGTATTATGCTCTGCTCTGGCGGGGTGCGAAGTCTTTTGACTCCGCACCCCAGACGATTCACGCTTTCGTGAATTCGTGAATAGACGGAAGGATCGCGTCGAGCGGAAACGCCTGAAACGTCGCCGCGGCTGTCCCTACTTTGGGTGGTGCCCAAAATGGGTGATCCTTGCCGCTCATTCTGTTCATGTTCAAAATATCCTGCGCATGAAGCGTGTGAAGCTCTTTCCACCCACCATGCTGCTGCAGTTGCGATATGTATGCGAGAATCCCACGATACATGACCGCGTGGTCATGGTCACTGTTCTTTTTGTCGTGTAACACGACTCCAAGCTCCACCTCCCCGAACACCGCAGGCGTACCACGACGCTCAAGAATGTCCATGAGCATCGCCATTTCAATCGCGTAGCGCGTTGCTCCACGCATTCGGCGAAGGTCTTCCCACCGAAGGGACATTTGCCCACACAGCGGCCACTGCAATGCGCCGATCCCTGTGTACGGGACACCGGGGAGACCAAGATATGCAAGGATTCCTTCGTTGTTCCTCCCGAGCGACGCAAGCTTCACGATTTTCACGTCACCGTTCCACGATGCCCACCCCGCAAGGAGTAGGGCGATCGGAGAAACCTCGTCGAGATTCGTGATGTCGGCGTCGAGAAAGAAGATGCGTGCCTCGTCGGGCGTCTTGAGCTGTTCAAGCTCGAGACACGCTGCGAACATCGCCGTCCCTTTGCCACGCAAGCGACTCGAATCAACTCCATATTCACCTTCAAGGCGTGCAACGATCTCAGGCCTCAAAATCTTTTCCTGCTCAAGCACGGTTACGCGAAATGCTCCTGCCACTTCCGCCGTCTTGTCGGTCGTATGGTTGACCATGATTACGATTTGCTCAGGAGAAAAACCTGCTTGAACAAGGTACCCAATCGTCGAACCAATTGACCCCGCTTCGTTGCGAGCAGGAATCACCACACGGTCACTCGGAAGAATTTTTCCTTGATTCTCCGCCGCCTCCGCAAATGCCAGATGTCGCGCTGAAACAAATTGTCCGCTGATGTCTGCCACGTCTCCTCCACGGCGAATTTCGTGCCTCAAGTTTCCTTGATGCGATGCGGTCGTGAGCGAAATGCTCAACGGCCACAAGTCAGCAAGGAAACTAGGTCAACCTCTTCCATAATTCGAGAAAGAGCAGACGTTGTGTGTCAAAAATGCCGCGATTTTCGAGAATGACGCCCATGAGCTCGCTTTTCGAAAGGAAAATGTGAGCGACTTTTCCGGCGTACATCAATGTGTATGTGGGGACGCCTTCGATTGCAGGAATCCATTTCCGTGCGTCGAGACCTGCGGTTGTGCCACCAGGGCCGAGTGAAATGGTTTTCACGGCTATTTCCGCAGCGATACGATGTTCGGTGTAATCAGGAAATGCGGCGTAAAGGCCAGCGTCCCGGACAGCACTCGAGGAATAGACGTAATACTCCTTGACGCCAGACCAACTTTCCATCGACTCAAGAATGTCTTCGAGAATCGTTCGCACTCCCTCCATGCCCTCATACATTCGTGCAGCAGGGTGTTTGTCGCCGCTGTCATAGAGCGACTCAAGTGCAGGCACAACTTCGGAGAGTGATTTATTCGCACGACTCACGGCGTCTGCCCGTTCTTCGCCAAGCTCACGAAGCTTATCGGGAGGAGAAGCGACAAAATATTGTCGGGTCTTTTCGTTATAGAAACGGGCGAGACCACTACTTTGCAGCGCTTTCAAAATGTCAAAAACTGTTCCACGATTAATGCCCGTTACCGACGCAAGCTGACGCACCGAAGATGGCCCCTCTTTAAGCAGCGCAAGGTAGATGCGCGCTTCTTTTGGGGTTAGCCCAAGCTCCATGAGTACGCTTTCGTACGGTTCCATAGGGACAAACGTACTTTACCTGTCAGTATCTGTCAACCCATTTATTGACAGGCAAATAGTGGCTAACCTTCGCTATCTTGCCGCCTGTCTCTGTGCAAAAACTTCCTCTGCGGTCGCCCGTTCTTCTGGCGTATTGATTCCCATGACGTCGAGTGGATCGGCAGAAGCGGTAACTACCACTATTCCTTCTTCAAACGCCATCGCAATAAGCTCAGTCAAATAATACTCTCCGCTCGCGTTCTGGTTGCTCAATTTTGGCAATCGTTCCCACATCCAACCTGCGGGAAATGCATAAATGCCTGGGTTGACTTCGTGGAGTGCCTGTTCGTTGGCACGACAATCCTTTGCTTCACAAATGCCCACCACCTTCCCTGTGGCGTCCCTTACAACCCGTGCCCAACCCGTAAATGCATCGTACGGTTTATCGTAGTTTGGAACAGTCGACGTCAGCATGGCAATCGCGTTTGGTGTGGCATCGTGAAGCGAAACAAGATTGCGAAGTGTCTCGGCAGGAATAAATGGGTGATCACCGTATAGAATAACTACACGGCCCGCACTGCCCACAATACTTTTTGCCGACATCACTGCGTGACCCGTGCCGAGCTGCTCATTCTGCACCGCATAGTCACATGAATCGCCAAGCGCATCTTTAAAAAGCGTCATCGAGTCCGGTGCAACAACCACGATCGGCTTTGCATCCACTCTACTCGCAATCACACTCTCCACCAAATGCGCAATCATCGGTTTACCCGCCACGCTCACAAGCGGTTTCGGCAACTCCGCCCCCATACGTTTCCCCTTCCCTGCAGCAAGAATAACCACGCGTGTATTCATCATAATTACCCCAATGGTACATGACAGTCTGGAAATGGCAAATCAAATATCCGACATAAATGATGCGTGTTACCGTGACGCAACATCCCCTTATATGACGCCACCGTCGCCTCGCTCGGTTCGTTTGCTAACGCCCTCATCATTCGTCGTTTTGTTGTTGTACGCAACACGCGATGATGTGGAAAATGTACCCAGCCAAGAAAATCGACTCCGCTCGCCATCGTCGCTATCGAGACTTTGCTTGGATGCAGCCACAGCTTTAGCTCCTGACCGAGCCAATCACTCATCTCATACAACAGCCGCCGCAGTTTGAGCTTATCCCTCCCCAACAACACAAAATCATCAGCATAACGAATGTAATACTTGACTTTGAGCTTCTGCTTAACAAACTGGTCTAACTCATTTATGTAAACATTAGCCAACAGTTGAGAGGTAAGATTACCGAGCGGCAAACCAACTCCAGACGTTAACGACGAGAAACTGCCGACGACCTTCGTTAGTAGCCACATAATCTTATCGTCGACTATCCTCGTCCGTAGAATCCCAAGCAGTACCCCATGATCGATCGACGCAAAGAATTGCCGCACATCACATTTCAGCACCCAACAAGTTTTGGTATTATTCATGGACACTTGTCGCGCCATCACCTCGAATCTCTTTAACGCCTTATGGGTCCCCTTCTCATTCCTACATGAAAACGAATCCGCAATAAATAGCTTATCAAAAAACGGATACAATTTTCTATAAATCGCCCTGTGCAAAACTCTATCCCCCACACTCGCTTTGTGAATACTTCTTCGCTTCGGATCGTTCACCACGAATGCTTCATACTGCCCATGCTCATAACTTCCATTCTCTAAACTTTCATGTAATATAATAAGGTTAGTCATCAGGTTACGTTCAAACTTTTGTACATCGACCCGTGACTTTTTTCCGACCTTGAATTCTTCCCATGCTTGCAGTAAATTTTCAAGGCTAATTATTTCATCATACTTATGGTTATACAAACCACCATTAGCCAGACGCCCTCTAAGATCCCCCCCCCTCAAATGCCCTCTATCTTGCATAAGCTAAAAGATACATATTTTCTCTGGTTCACATATTACAACAAATTACCTAAAGAACATCGCTTCACCCTTGGTCAACGTATTGATGACATCTTCATTTCTACCATCAGCGCTGTTGCTACCGCCAGCTTTACACCTAAACAAGATAAACCTCCCGCTATCGCTCAAGCCATTCGTCACCTAGACGTCATTCGTGTTCTGCTCATGGTGTTATGGGAAACAGGCTCACTTTTCGAGCCGTACTACATCGCTCTCTCCAAAAAAGTTGAAGTTGTCGGACGTATGCTAGGCGGTTGGCAACTGAACATCCAAAGTCTCAACAAAAACTCTCCGAGCGTACTGTCGCCCGAAGAGACATAAATCACTGGCAAGTAGGAGGACAGTCGGACACTTCCAATTGTTGTCGAGATAGTTTTTGTTGAGAATCCACTGGTCACCGTTCCAGTTCAGTTCGAGGTTGTAGAGGTTGCCGTCCTCGTCGTTCTACTGCACCCACACCGTCCAGACCACCACCCCTCGAACTATTCTTAAGGCTGAATATTATGTGCAATCTCGCCACTCGGTAATTTGCTGCCTGGGCAACAACACAAGAGTTAGCTAATTGACTAGTATGGGCACCAAGTTGATTATGTTTTGAGATTGACTAAGCGACACCACGACCGACACGTGTTCAGCCTTGTTCTGCACTATTGCCCAATCAAATTAAGTAGTAAGCGACGCTTGGTCACGAACATATTCACCCAACCTGAACTCATTTTACCACATAAACGCAAAAGGAGCCTCATACTTTTCAGTACAAGGCTCCCAACGGAACGGATTTCTGGCTCGTGCCAGCAGGGCTCAGGGCTAAGGCTCAGAGCGCTCGGTTGCCGGCGCGGGCTGAGGTTCTGTGTCCTCAACTTGCTCGAGGAGGACAGACGGACACAACCAACCGTCGTCGAGATAGTTTCCGTTGAGAAGCCACGGGTCACCGTTCCAGCGCAGAGCGAGGTTGCAGAGGCCGCCGTCCTCGTCGCTGAACGTCGTACCGACGAAGTGCAGGGTGCCGTACTTCCGCCAGGCGACAGGGATGAGATCCTGGTTGGCGTGCAGGTGACGCGCGAGATGGGCACAACCAGGGCGCTTGTGGCGCACCTGATGCAGCACCTCCATGCCATTCGTAGCACGACCAACCTTCTGCTCGGCCGTCTGGTAGATGACCAGCCTGACTTTCGCCAGGTCGATCCTACCACCCTCGATGTGCTCGTGCACGCTCTTCGCCCAGCTGGTGAGCTTGGGCATGACGTCGAGATCGAGAATGGTACTGACAACCATAGTGGCGACGTCGCCGATGGTGCCGCCTGCGGCACGGTAAGCGGCGAGGACTTCGGCTTCGGAGGGAAGGGACGCGAGGAGGGTAACGGTGGTCATGGTGGACTCCTGTGAAATCCCGTTGTACGGGGTGGGTAGTGATTTTCAGTGGGGAAACGACGTCGGGAGAGGTTCCTGACGACTATGTATTGTACCACAAAATTCAATAAAAGTCAACCAAAAAAGACTCTTTGTCCTGGCGACGACCTACTCTCGCCAACGCTGACTACCATCGGCCCTTGCAGGCTTAACGACCGTGTTCGGGATGGGAACGGGTGTGGCCCTGCGGGAAGTGTCACCAAGACAAAAAGTCCTTTCGGAATTTTTATGGGGATTGAAACAACATAGAAACACGTACTGTGACGATTTTCATCGCACACAATCAGTGAGTGGAGAGTTGGATCTATTAGTACCGCTCGGCTGAACGTCTTACGACGCTTGCACCTACGGCCTATCAACCAGATAGTCTCTCTGGGATCTCATAATGATAACTAATCTAGAGGTCGACTTCGCGCTTAGATGCTTTCAGCGCTTATCCGAACCGAACTTCGCTACCCGGCTTTTGCTCTTGGCAGAACAACCGGTACACAAGAGGTTCGTTCTTCCCGGTCCTCTCGTACTAGGGAAGAGTCCTCGCAGTTATCGACGTGTATAGTAGATAGGAGACCGAACTGTCTCACGACGTTCTGAACCCAGCTCGCGTACCGCTTTAATTGGCGAACAGCCAAACCCTTGGAACCTTCTCCAGCTCCAGGATGCGATGAGCCGACATCGAGGTGCCGAACCTCCCCGTCGCTGTGGACGCTTGGGGGAGACTAGCCTGTTATCCCCAGAGTAGCTTTTATCCGATGAGCTTCCGCCGTCCTATGTCGCACGGTCGGATCACTAGCTCCTGCTTTCGCAACTGCGCGGCGTGTCAGCCTTGCAGTAAAGCATGCTTATGCGCTTGCACGTCCAGCCCGATTTCCGTCCGGGCTAAGCATACCTTTGTGAACGCCTCCGTTACTTTTTGGGAGGCGACCGCCCCAGTCAAACTACCCACCAGCCACTGTCTCAGTCTCCAGATTCATGGAGACCGGTTAGGATTCACGGAACACAAGGGTGGTATCTCACTGGCGCCCGAAGGCTCCCACCTATTACTGAACATGTATACTATGAACCCAATGGCAAGTTGTAGTAAAGCTTCATGGGGTCTTTTCGTCTAACTACACATAGAGAGCATCTTCACTCCCCTCGCAATTTCGCCGAGTACATCGTCAAGACAGTCGTCAAGTCGTTATGCCATTCGTGCAGGTCGGAACTCACCCGACAAGGAATTTCGCTCGGAACTGTTACACGGACATCTGAGCGATGCCCTAATCTCATTATTGAGACGCTTCATGATTTCTCATAAAGTCTTCATGTCGCCATGAAGGTCGGACTATATCTTCCGCAACCCATCATTCATGGGTGTTGGTTAGGCATGTAGTCTCTGAGGATTCTAGTAATCGTGATGGAACTTTACGGTTCATAGTCTGGATGATTTCTGCGATACTACGAATTTCTTTGATTGTTTTATGACGACCCTGCTCCATAATAGAGAGGATGCGTGCAAACTTTTCAAAGTCATTTTTCTTTTCGGTACGCAACGGATATCTCTTGAAGAACGGAATAATTCGCTCTCGAAGTTCCTGTTGCGATCGAACGCAATATCTGAGCAATGATTCTCGATGATTATCATGCCGTCGGTTTTCGTAGATTCGTCCGCATCTAAAAAACTCTTGAATAAGTTCTAGTGCGCTTCGACTCTTCGCTCCTTGCGTCACAACAAATTCTGGGAATATTTGCCATCCGGACTGCGTTGTCTGATTGCGAATTGTGCTTACTGAAAAGCACCCCTCACCATCGACAAACCCACAAATCCATGCGGCGATTTCTAGTCTTTCCTGCTGATTGTCTGGCTTCGTCATTGTCGACGAAACACCTCGTGGATTTTTTCTGGACATACTATGGTTACAGCATACCCTAGAACCCGAGGATTCTCCAGATGTTCCAGCATTTAGCCCAATTTTACTAAGGCAGCTATTCCACCTTAGGACCGTTATAGTTACGGCCGGCGTTCATCCGCGCTTCAGTCGAGGGCTGCCACTCTTGCGAGTATGACCCCCTTCTTTAACGTTCGGACACTGGCCAGGCATCAGCCCCTATACTTTGCCTTGCGGCTTCAGCAGAGGCCTGTGTTTTTGATAAACAGTCGCTTGACGTCTTGCGCTGCGGGTCACCCTCTCCCGAGGGCAACCAGGCCTTATCCCGAAGTTACGGCCGCTGTTTTGCCTAGTTCCTGAACGATGTTTCTCTCGTACGCCTTAGTGCTTTTGCACCCATCTACCTGTGTCGGTTTACGGTACAGGCACGCATGATTTAACCCTAGAGGCTTTTCTTGGCCCATCGTTATTTCCTCTTTCCCCGGTTGCCCGGAGATCGCGATAACGGAAAGTTTTAACGACGCACGGATTTTCCTGTGCATCAACTTCTCGCTCCCAGCGCTATAGCCATAGAACGCAGGAATTTTCGACAAGCGTCCCCCCATCAGACATCATACGTGGTGCAGGAATATTCACCTGCTGTGCATCGACTACGCCTTTCGGCCTCGCCTTAGCCCCTGACTAACCCACAGTCGATTTTCGTTGCTGTGGAAACCTTAGATTTTCGGCGGACGGGGTTCTCACCCGTCTTTATGCTACTCATGCCAACATTCTCACTTCGCAACGCTCCAGCGGACCTCACGATCCACCTTCAGCGCGATGCGAATGCTCTCCTACCGCACAACCATTCCGGAGAACGATTGCACCCTCAGCTTCGGTACATAATTTAGCCCCGGTATGTTTTCGGCGCAAGGAAACTTGACCAGTGAGCTGTTACGCTATCTTTAAAGGATGGCTGCTTCTAAGCCAACCTCCTGGTTGTATAAGTCTCCTCACCACCTTTTACACTTAATTATGATTTTGGGACCTTAGCTTGAGATCTGGGCTGTTGCCCTTTTGACCGATGGAGCTTCGCCCCCATGGTCTGACTGCCGGGAACACAC
This sequence comes from Candidatus Uhrbacteria bacterium, assembly GCA_943359325.1. Taxonomy (GTDB): domain Bacteria; phylum Patescibacteriota; class Patescibacteriia; order UBA9934; family UBA9934; genus UBA11707. Next base: position 13,064 of record CALRHD010000011.1, read on the forward strand.
ACTGGTATTCGGAGTTTGGCTAGACTGTCTACCTTGCGGCGACAAATCCAATCAGTGCTCTACCCCCAATGTGCTATTAACCGACGCTAGCCCACAAGCTATCTCGGAGAGAACCAGCTATTACCGAGTTCGATTGGAATTTCTCCGCTAACCACATCTCATCCCCTAGTTTTGCACAGCTAGTGGGTTCGGGCCTCCACGACGTGTTACCGTCGCTTCACCCTGGACATGGTTAGGTCACCCGGTTTCGGGTCTTATACACGCCACCAAGCGCCGATTAAGGCTCGCTTTCACTATGGCTCCGTCCCTCAGGACTTAACCGAAGCGGCGTACATAAAGTCGTTGGCTCATTCTTCAATAGGAACGCCGTCACCCCAGATTGCTCCGAGGCTCCGACTCCTTGTAAGTAGTAAGTTTCAGAATCTATTTCACTCCCCTCTCGGGGTTCTTTTAAGCTTTCCCTCACGGTACTTGTACACTATCGATCAAGAAACGTATTTAGTCTTACCACATAGTCGTGGCTGATTCCGACAGGATTTCACGTGTCCCGCCGTACTCAAGTAACCGCACAGTATGCATATACGCGACGTTTGCGTACAGGACTATCACCTTCTTTGGTTCCACTTTCCAATGGATTTCACTTGAAGCAATATGTCATACCTCATGTCGTCAGACATGAACGCACAGTACTTACTACACCTCCACGGCAACGGCTGACGCCTTTCATGTATCTTGCTTCTCCGAAGAGAAACGTTGATACATTTCACCGCACAGGTTTGGACTGATCCCATTTCGCTCGCCACTACTTTGGGAATGTGTTCGCGATACATCATCTCGTACCCCGAAGCATCGGGATCCAAGATGAGTATCGTGAACGTTCGTTTCTTTTCCTCTGGCTACTGAGATGTTTCACTTCACCAGGTGCCTGACATGTACCTATGTATTCAGCACATGACGACAAGGCATTCCCCTTGTCAGGTTTCCCCATTCAGAAATCTCCGGGTCAACGGTTGTTGCCACCTCACCGAAGCTTATCGCAGGCTACCGCGTCTTTCATCAGCGTTTCTTGTCGAGCCATCCACTTACTACCCTTAATACTCTCCACTCACTGATTGCGCATGACGACCATTGAAGAAGCCGTCACGACATCAGATCGTGTATCTATGTTTTATGTTTCAATCCGTATGCAATTGTGAATGGCCAGGAGTCGATTTTCACGCTGCCGAAAAAACCTACTTCTGGCGTGGAGAAATGCTCCACAAACGTTTGCTCCTTCGAGCTGCGAAATAGTATCGGAGTGGCGAGGGCGTGTCAAGGAAATGGCAATACCCGATAATAACAAAGTCCCCACGACCCATGAGGCGTGAGGAAACGAACGTCATACTAACGGAATGGCGTGAAAGTATAGGTATCAATAAAGAGTCGCCCTCCTGTGTTCGTTGCCCATCCGCCAATATCCGCAAGTAAACGAGTACGGTCAAGCGCTGTCAGAGTGAAGCGATCAGTGTTCGTATGCTGCACAAAGCCGAGCGAGAGGTAGAGCCGACGAGCACGTTCCCGTTCCGGAACACAAACAAGCTCAACACAGCGGCAAAACCATGCGTCGAATGCAAATCGCAATGCACTCGACATGACACCCCTTGCCACACCTCGCCCTTCAAAGTCCGGATCTGTCACCACGTCTTCTACAGTTGCAATACCACCCATTCTTGGAAGAACTCGGTAATGCAGACTTGCGTGGCCGATGATGACACTTTTTGTCTTGCGCACTTCCTGTGCGATGACCCGAATGGTGGTGTCCGTATTCCAAAGCGCTCGTAATTCGTGACCGCTCAATTTTACGGGAGCACCGTCGCACCACAACGCACCGTCCCCCCTCCGAACCCTGTCTCTATCATACAGCGCCTCGATCGTCGCAGCTTCATGCGCCCTTGCATCACACACAAAAAACATTTCCTGTGCAGTCATGTTGACCTCCGAACGGTAATGTAAGACCAAACCCGTTATCTGTAAATCTCACTATGTCCGCCAACTTTGAAGAATATGACGACGGTATACCCATCAAACTCCTGAAAGAGAATGCGAATATCGTCAGAAACACAGAGCGATCGCCTGCCGTGCAGTGAACCATGCAATGGATGATTATGCAGACGCGCATCGAAATGATCTTTGATAAAAATTTCAATTACTCCGTCGACCTTCGTGCGCATACGAGCAGACAATTTTGAAAACTGTTTCAGAAAATGCCTATGGTATTTGAGCTCCACAAAAGAAAACCTAAAGTGAACGAAGGTATGCAAGCGCCTCTTCGCCCGACATCGCTTTTGTTACATTGATCCCCCGTGCCGCCTCGTCAGCGATACGATTGATCTCCTCCTCTTCTTCAACCGTGAATCCATTTTCCGTCAGTAACCGAAACGGAATGCCTTTTCGTAGCACAATCTGCTGCAAAAATGCATTCACTGCACCGCTCATGTCCATACCGAGTTTGTGGAGGACGCGAGTTGCCGATGCTTTTGTTTTTTCATTCACGCGAACTTGAATAGTCGTCATATAAAAACATTCTACGATGACGTAGTGACAACGTCAATACATTTATGCCCTCCCAAAGTCATCATCAAAACGCTCAATATCGTCTTCACCAAAGTAAGTGCCAAGTTGCACTTCGATGACGACAAGCGGCACAATGCCCGGATTTGCGAGGCGATGTTTTGTGATTTTTTCTATGACGACAGTTTCGCCCGCAACTTTTCGTGTCGTAACGCCGTCCAAAGTGACATTCGCCACACCTGCAACAATGGTCCAATGCTCTGTGCGTTTTTGATGACGCTGGTAGGAAATGCGCTTTCCCGCGTCAATCGTCAACCGTTTTACTTTGCAATCCCCTGCGTCCTCCAGCACATCAAAACGCCCCCAAGGCCGAATATCGAACTGCCGTTGTCCGTGGTCGGTTTCGATGTTCACGCGATCACCAGCACTTTTAAATCCCAACGTCGTCCGTTCAAGCGTAAGCGGCAAGAGCCACACATCAAACGCGTTTTTTGATGGGTCGCAAACAGTGAGGCTGATGCCATCAATCGCGATAGAACCTTTATCAACAATGTTTTTTATAAGCACATCGGAAATACGAAACCGCATACGAACGTTTTCGCCGTCGACATGCTTTTCTATAATCTCGCCCATACCATCGACGTGACCCAAAACAATATGCCCACCAAATTCATCGCCCATTTTGAGCGGCATTTCGATGTTCACGCGATCACCGCCCTTCAAATTGCCAATCGTCGACCTTGCAAGCGTCTCCTGCATCGCCTCAAACGTAAGTTTCGATCCTAAAATCGCGGTAATCGTCAAACAGACTCCATCAACAGAAACGGATGCGCCAATATTCGGATTCTCTATACACTCACCTACATCTACAACAATCTCACGAAACTTGTCGCGGTCCACAACACCAATAATTGTCCCAAGTCCGCGAATAATTCCTGTGAACATACCGCCCTACTTAATAATCTCTGCGTATTCATCGTCGAGCGTCTGGCCGGGTGCAAAAATGACGGGTTCGGCGATAAGCGCGTTGATAGTTTCAAGAAGAACAGGATGCTCCTCGCCCTGAAAATGACCGCCCGTTTCTGGCGCAACAAGACGAGCGTGAAGGACTTTCGCGTATTTTTCTGCGTGGTCGAACGGGATTGCTGCGTCGTCTTTTGCGTGGACTATGGCAATTTTTGACGCTTTCCACATGAGCACTTCGTAGTCGAGCTCTGTCATAAAAAACCCGCGGAAATCGTCGTGGTTCAGCATCCACGGCGTAGCAACAAGGACAAGCGCATGTGGCGTCGAAAACGCCTCAGCCGCCTCCAAAAATCGCAATGCAGCCGCGCCGCCAAGCGAATGACCAACAATAACCGTTTCGTCGTCAACCGCACCCACCTGTTCCAAAAGCGCCTTATTCCACTCATCACGAAGTGGCGCCTCAGGGTTCGGAAGGTTCACAAGCACCACTTCGTGTCCCATGCGACGCAATTCGTTATGTAGCCACGGGAAAAAATTGCTTGCAGGTGTTGCTTTATAGCCAGGAATGAGAACAATACGCATACGGCAGGCACTATAAACAAAACCCATCGCGAACGCAAAGGTTTGTCCCTATTTTCGCAGCGAAAGCTTTATTGCACCCAGTGTCACAACGTCGACGAGAACAACAGCGATAAAACTATGCAGGAGCATAGCGACGAGGATCGACACGACCGACATCACAACGGCAAGCGGGAGCATGATGGCAGCAGTTTTCAAGCGCGATAACCCACCACGTATCGTTATGCATCCCGACCAGATGAGCAAAAACCCGAGTACCCGAAAAAACCACAGCATGGCAACAAATATGCGGTGCGACGTTTGCAACGCGGCATACGTTGCGGAGTCAAAAATGCGAAAAACACTTTCGTTATTTTTTGCAGTGAAGCGCTCAATGTCGCCGTTATGAAGCGCGCCGACAACTGTGCCCACAAAATCCCCTTTCCTCGTCGTGTAAGAAACACGAATATCGCCCGCCTTTGGTTCTTCGAGCGTTCCTGCACCGAGAAACACATACACATCACTCCCACGTTCTGCACCGTTACCAAGCAAAAGCATAGCGTCGGTAAGCGTCAGTGGAGTTCCTTCTGGCAACACCACATCGCCGGCAACGCGATATGCGCCAACGGTAAGTGTATCGACAGTCGTGGTACTTGGCGTCACGGCAAACGCAGGGTTTTGATGACCTTCGAGGTGAGTAAACGCCGACGAATCCGCTGGCGTACTTGTCCATTCTTGTGTGTACGAAAACGTCTGCCGTACGCTGCCATGACCAAACTTCTCAGTACCAATCGTCTCTTTCCATGCAAACATTTCTACACTACGGTCTACACGAAGATACGCTGCAGGCTTCAAAAAGAGTCCATCACCAAGCAACTCTTTACTTGTGAGATTCCCGCTCATCGCAATACGCTTTCCTTGCAACGCGACATCAATCGAAACACGGTCACCTGAAATTTCCGTCGCTCCCACAGAAAGCCCTGTCGTATCAACGCGCTGTTCATTCCACGAAAAAATCCATAATGCAGCAATCGCCAAAATTACCCCCAACGTCATTCTTGGAAACACTTGTATCGTCGCAGTAAATCGACTTTGCGTAGGTATGCTGAACATCGTCTTCGGTAAAAATCCCAACTGGTGCTCTGGAACACCAATCAAAAGTGCGTATGCCTTCACTGCTGCATACTCACCGAGATTCGCCCGATCAATTTTAAAAACTTTATCGCGAAAAATAACGTAGTGAGTTGTTTCATTCTCGAAATCAGCAAACCACGACGATGCGTGCTCAGGATCAATCGCTGCGGCGATCTTCGATGCAATCTTATCCGCCTGCTCGTCAGGAATCTCTACAGTCCGTAACGTCCACCGTGTAAGCCACGGCGTCTTGAAACCCTCGGTCACTTCTTCGATTTCTGTTCCAAGAATACGCAAATCATTGAGCGCGGATGTGTCGACGAGACTCTCTTCTATGACAGTTCCGTGAAACATAAACCTATGTTAAATTCTTTTCGTCTTTTACGGTAAGAAAATTTTCCTTACTTATCATTCGTCTCCCAATTTTTTTCTCGATTTCTTTTCGGGCATTACCAGCAACGCTACCACCTTCATGTGCTACTTTCTTATTTTCAGAGAAGTTTATAGGCAAACGCTTTTTAGATATTTCTATCGTCGCAGTTTCTGCAAGCATGTTCAACACCAACTCTAGATTTGTCATATTGTCTCTCAGGTTCTCCTTTTTCAATCCCTTTAAATTCTTAAATTGTTTTACAGTTAATCCTGTCCATGCCTTCGTAATTTCATTCGTTAAAATTGCAAACTCTGCACCTTCTTTCATGCCTCGTTTTTCCCATTCATTCGTCAAAGCTTTTCTCACTTCAATACTCTTCAGGCGTTGATTAATCCACTCCTGACCATATCCCTTTTGCAAATATGTTTTCAGCGCACGTTGTATCGCGATTTCTGGATCTGCAGTCTCCTCCAAACGTTCATAGCCAACATGCGCGAGCCATAATTTAAACGGCTCAGCATTTGATGACGGTATTGATTGAATAAGACGAAGCATTGTTTCTGTATCTGCAACATCGGTCAGACGAAATTTTCCATCAGCTGACTTCATTTTGAAACCGTTACATTTTGTAACGGTTTGATCTGAACCTTCGTCAAGAAGACGTTTCTTAAGCACACGCCAATATACCTGCGGGTTTTCACTGTTTGTGAGAATGGCAATAACATCAACTACGGAAAAATACCACAACTCGTTTTTGTTATCCCAATGGCGGCGAATACCTTTGCCGTCGAAAAGTAGGATTTTTATTGATGTACTCATATTTTTTGAGGAGTTTCATCATCGACATACTCCAAAAACAGCTGGCGATCGAATACGCCGCGTTCCTGCGCCTTTTTCCAACGCATCATTTCAACCTGCACCATCGACATACCCCTTTCACCCGCAATCGCCGCCATCACCTCTAAAATGTCGGCTAACTCCTCGAGTGCATCAACGTCAGTCGTTGTTTCAAAAAGCTCTTTCACTTCCTCGAGTAGCTTGCTCTTGAGCACAACGCGAAATTCAGGCTTGCTCAGCACAGAAATCTTCGCAACACCGCCTCGTATCGCAATAATGTCACCAATCTTATCGCGAACGAGTTTGTTGTATGTTGTTCGGGGCATACGCCAAAAAGCAAAAACACATGTCCCTCGTGGTGGGCGAGGAGAGACTCGAACTCTCACGGATTGCTCCACATGCTCCTAAGGCATGCGTGTATACCAATTTCACCACTCGCCCGTAGTGGGAATGGTACTTGCTTTCCATTTATTTGCAATGTTATCCCCATCTGCCCTTGACACAAAAATCACGTGTGAAAAAATGGATGCACAAACAAACAGACTCCCCTCTGGATGTTGCATGGTCATCGTGACTGTGCTGCATCTGGAGGGAGTTTTTGTTTGCCGGGGCCCCGCTCATTCACAATTTATTTTTCTATGGGTAAAAAATATGTCCTCAGTATCATCAGCCTTACGTTTGGATACATGTCCATTGTGTTTGCTCTACCCGCCCGTGCGGAAAGCACACCACAAACAAGAGCAGGAGTCATTCTCTCAGAAATTAACTGGGGAGGAAGCGGAATTAGCACCGCCGACGAATGGTTCGAAATCGCGAATGTCACGGGCAGCCCTGTTAATGTTAGCGGGTGGATTGTTACGGGGGTCGCCACCGGAGGAGGAGCCATAAATTTTGCAGACGAAAATGTCATTCCTGCAAACGGCACACTGCTTTTGGCAAATTACACGCTCGGAAACCAATCAACACTCGCTGTAACGCCCGACCTGATAACGACTGCCATAAGCATTCCAAATACAAAACTCAAAATTGCGCTCCTCATGCCAGACGGAACTATCGTCGACGAATATATCGACGCGGGAACGCCCGACTTTGGCTCGTCGAGCACACCGTTTGCGAGCATGGAGCGTGATCTCGATACACTCCTCTGGCACACGGCGACACAATCGATGAATCTTGTCGACAGCACACAACTCGGCTCTCCAAGTGCCATCTCGCTCGTGCGGGACGACCTCGTGCCGTCCCTCGAACCCTCGCTCGAAGACGCGCCAATAGCTGAACTCAATCTCGAACAAACCGAACCTGCGACAAGTCCTGAGCCTGTCGAAATGACCGATGCGCCGTCTGAAGCTGTCGTCGCTCACATAAATGCGACCGATGTATCTGGCTCGATCGATACGCCACTCCCCGCAACAGAACCCGCCATTATCGACGTAAGTTCCACAGAAATGCCCACGGTAAACACGGAAGTAGATGAAACGGCGGCAATCGAAGCGGTGATCGAAACAGTCAGTGGCATAGCGGATCCAAAAGAATCTATCGTCGCCGTAGATTTCACCATCGACGATATTCATGTAGAAGTGCCTGCTGCCAATGTAACCCCTGACGCTGTAGTGAATGAAGTCGTCGAACCAATCGTAACTGCCATAACGGCAATAGAAGCTGCAGCTCCTGTTTCTCATCCAGATCCTGTCGTTGACGTAGCAAATCTCGAGCCTGATCGAAGTGCCGATACCATCGCCCGCACAGGCAGCATTCGCCTCAACGAGTTTGTGGTCACAGGCGACGAATGGGTCGAGCTCTACAATGCCGACACGCACGCCATTTCTCTTTCGGGCTGGACGATACGTGACGCGACAAAAAAGGCGACACTGCTTGGCGACGTCGTGCTTGAAGCGGGAGCATATCTCGTTGTCGAAAAGCCGATAGGAAAATTGAATAACGACGGCGATACGATTGAGCTCGTCAATGCAGCAGGCATCGTGACTGATCGCGTCCAGTATGGCACAGAAAATTTGCGGCCGCCAAAAGAAGTGCAAAGCGCAGCATTCGGTGCCGAGGGTTGGACGCTTGTTGACGCACCAACAAAAAACGCAGAGAACTCGAAAAGCGAGGCTTCACCCACCTCAGAAATAATCGACACCGTATATGCAAACAATACTCTCCTCGAAGTCACCAGCGATAACACAACTCATGGCGCTGTCGCTTCGACTGCAACACACGCCGCTTCACTCCATGCATCGCCTGCCACGACGACCGTTGTCGCTACTGCCACGAAAGTCGCGGTAAAAGCAACGACGGCAAAGAAAGTTTTAGCAGCAAGTACGAAGAAGGTGCCAAAAAAGAAATCGACGGCCGTACGCGACGTTACAACTATCGTCGACGTTGCCGATGGGACGCAGGTGCGATTCACTGCAATAGTCATTGCGCTGCCTGGCTCATTCGGCGACCGCGTTGCGTACCTCAGCGGTGCACAACTCTACATGAACACTGCGGACTGGCCAGCGCTTGCTCTCGGCGACATGGTGACAGTCGTTGGAGAAATATCAACGGCGAATGGCGAAAAACGCATAAAGCTCTCCGGCAATACTGCGATAACAGTCGGCGAACAAGGCGTCATTAACGCACCACAAGTTGTAACGCTCGCGAACGACCGAATCGGCACGCTTGTCCGTATTGAAGGAAGTGTGAGTGCACGAAATGGCGATACACTCATCGTTCGCGTCGGCGATACCGAGATTGCCGTTGTCTCGCATGATGCAACAGGCATTCATTGGTCGTCGCTCACCGCAACGTCGGTAACAATTACCGGTATCGTGCGTGTAAAAAACGGCGAACTCGTTCTTATGCCGCGCTCAATAGACGACGTTACCGAAGAACAACCTACTCCTGCAGTTATTTCTGCAGCCGCGCCAATTTCGGGCTTCCCTGTTCGTCCTGTTGCCGGAAGCGCCGCAGTCCTCGGCACACTCAGCACACTGGGATATTGGCTTGTGCGATCACGAACACTCATACCACGTCTTCAGTCCTAATTCTTCAAAAAACATTTATGGAAATCATTGCAGCAAAGACCGACGCAAACCGCTGGTACAGCGTCCTCCTCGACCGTATTCATGCGCTGTCACGTAAATACGATTTACCCGAAGATATTGCAAACGACGTTCAAACGCTCACGGTCGAAGTAGCAAAAGAACAATATAAAGTCGGCAACAAATCTGGAATTGCATGGCTGTTAAAAAAGCAATCTATCGAAGGCATTCGTCCGAAAGTTGCAGCAGTGGCGGTTTAGCTAAAACGGTATGCTATACTCGATATAGTCTCCATATGCAAAATACAATACCGCAAACAATTCCCGAGCTCTTCGAGGTGCTTATTTATCGATTTGATCTGATAGATCAACGTCTTGACGTACTCGAAGGACGGTTTAACACGCTCGAAGAACGCTTCGACCGCCACGAAGAGCAAGAAGAGCGTCGATTTAACGCGATCAAAAGCAAGCTCGAAAAGCTCGATAGTCTCGCGCCAAAGTCGCTCGACCATGAAGAACGAATTGGGCGGCTGGAACGCTTTGCACTTACACGTGGTAGCTAAAATTGCAAAAAAAATACCCCTTCGCCACGACAATGTGGCCGCAAGGGGGATTTTTGTTGACGCAAAAGTGCCTCGATGTTATATTTTTCGGGCAATTGAGCGATTGTTCCGCAAACCTGCGGTAGTAGTTCAGTGGTAGAACGTCTCCTTGCCAAGGAGAAGGTCGCCGGTTCGATCCCGGTCTGCCGCTCCAGAAAGCCCTTCGGCGAAAGCTGAGGGTTTTTCTGTTATATTAGCCAATATATACGCTTTTCCTCTTGACAAAACAGCCATTTTCTGCTATAGTCCTCTGTTGCCTTGGAGGAGGCGCAGGCCCACTAGATGGGTCGAAGGGATACCCCGCGCTCCTCGTTACCACTTTTCGGTAGCGGCAAGCGCGGGGTATATTCTTTTACACCACAAGGCCGACCCTAGCCACTCTCCAACCTGAGGCACTAAAACATCATGTTCCGCTCCACTTTGCTGATTCTGACCCTGTCGATTGGCTGCCGCGCAGTCGATACCACGTCCAACAATACCAACGTCGGGCACAACATC
>CALRHD010000012.1 GCA_943359325.1 Candidatus Uhrbacteria bacterium
TTCACAGGAGTTTTCCATGAGCACTAAATCGGCAGGTATGATCGATGGCGATGCCGCTCCGATCGAGCCCAACTGGGCACAGCCAGGTAAGACGGTGCATGTCCCATGCGGCAAAGTCGACCCGAGTAGCCTTGTTTTCTTCCAGACGGAGGAGATGAAGAACGGCACTGGCACGCTCGGCACCAACCTGTCCGACAAGACGCGCCAGGCCAAACTCAAGCCGACGAATGCCAACGCCTGCGTCTTCCTCGAGCAAAATCAGGCGTTCCTGGCCAAGGTGCCGCAGAACATCAACTACTTGATCTTCCCGGAGACGAGGTTCCTCGACGGGAACGGCAACTGGTACTTCCGGTGTTTGAACTGGTACGGCGGTCGGTGGGTGTTCGACCGCTACGGTGTCGTCTTCAGGTATGTTGGCCAGGACGCTGTCGTGGCTTTCGGCGAGTAAACCCTCGGCCACTTAGAGCTCGAGCCCTGGCCTTGTCCCCTTTGTACTTTGTCACTTGTGACGAGTAACTGGGGTCGTAACCGGAGTTTTGCAGCAATGCGAGACTCTGGTTTTTGTTTTAGGTTAATCCCAATCGATATACGTCGTGCTTGCCGATGGTAACGAAAACAACGTCACCATTTGGCATACGCTTGAAAATAATACGAACGCTACGGTTTACCGATAGTGACCAAAGCCCATCGGATAAACCCTTCAAGGAATGGAGACGAAGAGAAGGGTGAAGTGGATTGATACGGAAAAGTCTTTCTGTTTTTATCGCTTGCTCTCGCCACGGTTGTGCAAGTTTTTGAAAACGTTTCACGAATGCAGGGTGATAAAGAATGGTATGGATTACCATATTAGGGTGCGAGATCGGCAAGTGAGCTGGCGCGGATAAGTTTTCCAGTTCGATAGAGTGTATCTGTAGAGTGGGACAGCCGGAGGAGCTCTTTTTCTTGAATGATATCAACATCATCTTCATTAAGGAGGTAGCGGATATAGCTGCTTGTCGTCGAAAAACCTCGTTGCTTTACGAGTTTTTTTACCTGTTGTATTTCTGGACGAGAAAGTGAGACGGATATTGTTGTGCGCATAAAAAAATGTATTAAGGAGATAATACATGTAAGAGAATGGTGAGACAAGTGCGTATAACAGAACACCCCGTCATTGCTGACAGGGCGTTACGATTTCCGTGTGGCTAAACCACACGGATTATTTCCCGAGGTACCACGTGAGACCAGTGGCAGCAGCACCAATTCCCGCGCAGACGAAGCTGCCAGTGGCAATGTAGCCGTAGGTCGGGATTTCGGCTTGTCCTGCCGCAATCCGTGCGTCATCGTCGTTGGGGTAGTTCTCCTCTGCCCAATCGACGCTGTTGTACTCGGCGAGCCGACTTTCGCCGACTGCGGTACTTACGCCACCTGCTACGAGACATGCCCCCGTTGCCGCAAGCGACGCAATGGTCGGCGTCGTGAGTCTTCGCACTACCTTTTTTGGCGGTGAAAGAGGCTCGATGGGCATGCTCACCACGACAGCCTTCCTGACGTTCGGAATATACACGTCACTTGCGAAGAACGAGCCATCTGAACGCACATGCAGAGCATTTCCTGCACAGCGTTCAACAGCATGTTCCGCTGCTCGTGCCGCAATTCCCGTTGTCACATCGCCGATCGTGAGGCCGCCTTCTGGCATGCCACTCCCAAGCACCTCACCCAATATCGGCCATAGCTCACCGCACGCGGTGTACTGCTTCGCCTTGTCTGCAGAGACCACAGGCGTCTTCGGGTTCGGCCAGTCGTCGGCTGTTGGTCCCCATGTTTTGTATGCGATCTCTTTTTCGACTGCTTCGCTTCGCAGAGAAGCGTCGAGGATGACGACGCTGTGCGTTGCTGCTTGATCGACGAGATCGCTCACAACCTTAGCATTCAGGCACGACGTTTCGGGATTTTTGTGATCCCAGTCCGCCGCCATGAAACATGACGTATTGCGCCCGTCCGCCCCGAGGCCAAAGCCGCGGTAGGTGAACGTGAGCATGTCGAGTTTTTCCTCGCGCACACGCACGAGCGCACCGGTGATGCCCGAGGCAAGCGCATCAGTGCCGGTCAACACTTCGACGTAGTGCACGCCATCTTTTTTTGCATACGCCTCAGCAAGCCGCTTTGCATATGCGTCGAGAATGACGACGTTCTGCGTGAGGTGTTCGGCTTCCCACGGATTGACATACGCCGACACGGCAACGACGATGACCCCTGTACGAGGAACGCCGTCCTGAGCATTGACGTCCTTGAGAACCGCCGCCTGCGCAACATTGCTGAGATCCATTGCCACGATGGCCAACACTAGAGTCTGAATGCTGCGACGCATGGTCGCCTCCTGTGAAAGTGGGTAAAAGACCTCCAATCTTCTGAAAAGAAATGGAGAAGTAAAACTACGTCAAAAGTTGGCTTTTGTCAAAGTATTTGTTAGACTACGCGCCATATGCTGAAGGTTGGAATTGTCGGATTGCCGAATGTCGGAAAGTCGACGCTGTTCACCGCACTCACAAAAAAGCAGGTGGATTGTGCAAATTTTCCGTTTTGTACCATTGAACCGAATGTCGGCGTTGTTGAGGTCCCCGACGATCGCATTCGTGTGTTGTCGGAGATGACAGGGTCAAAGAAGCGTATTCCTGCGGCGATTGAGTTTGTCGACATAGCCGGCCTCGTAAAAGGTGCGCATAAAGGCGAAGGCCTAGGGAACAAATTTTTGTCGAATATTCGTGAAACGGACATGATTGTCCACGTCGTACGTCAATTTTCGGATAGCGATGTGACGCATGTCGACGGAAGTGTTGATCCACTTCGCGACGTTGAAATTATCGAGCTCGAATTGGCAATGGCCGACTTGGCGACAGTCGAAAAGATGTTAGATGGCGTGCGGGGAAAAATGCGAGCAGGGAAGAGTCCCGATCTCGCAGCACAGGGAAGTGCGCTCGAAAAATGGCACGCAGTGTTGACGGCAGGCAAGTTAGCGAACACGGTCGAGTTGACCGATGAGGAAAAAGAAGCGGTTTCGAGTGTCGCGCTCCTCACGAACAAGCCTATTTTGTACATTGTAAACGTTGACGAAGCTGCTGCAAATGACCCTGCGTGGATGTCGCCGCTTGGTGCTGGCCGCTTTGCAGTCCCGATCTCGGTGAAGATCGAGGCTGAGTTGGCAGGTATGTCAGCGGACGACGCAAAGATGATGCTTGCTGAACTTGGCATGGGACTGTCCGGACTCGATAAAGTCATTGGTAAATGCTATGAGCTTCTGCGCCTCATGACGTATTTAACGACGGGCGAACAAGAGACACGGGCATGGACGATTCCTGTGGGTACAAAAGCGCCACAAGCTGCAGGCGTCATTCACACAGATTTTGAAAAGAACTTTATTCGCGCCGAGGTTATTGCGTATGACGACTTTGTGAAATGCGGTGGCGAGAGCGGTGCACGCGACACTGGCAAATTGCGTATTGAAGGAAAAGATTACGTTATGCAGGATGGTGACGTGTGTCATTTCCGTATCGGAGCTTAAAATTTTCCAAAAAGATGTGCGATGCGTATTCGTGCCATCGCAACAATGATTTGTGTGCTCATTTTTATATATTCAATAACCCCTTTCGGCCAGCCGACTTTTTCGTATTTGCGACGCATAGAAAGGCCAATGAGGGGAACAGTGCCGTACGCGAGATGATGTGATTTGCAGTAGTAGGTGAGGGAAGTTTCAGCCATGAAGCCATTCAAAAAGTGCTCAGGGATAGCTTCGATAATCTCGCGACGCATGGCACGTTGACCGCTAATCAGGGGGAGGTGATGCACAAAACGTGAGATAATCGCCCCACGATCCTGCATGCCAATGTTCATGGCGAGCGTTCCTTCGGCAACAGGCGTCACAAGTGCGGCGATATGGTTTGCAGTCAATCGGCGCAAGTCGGCGTCGATGAACACGACGATTGGCGCAGTGGTTTGCGCGACGCCATAACGCATTGCGTGACCTTTACCAACGTTTGGTAAGAGTTCATATACCATCGCTCCTGCTGCTCGTGCAACATCGGCCGTGTGGTCGGTCGACCCGTCGGACACAACAATAATCTCATCGAGGAGCGGCGAAGATTTTAGCACAGCAATAACGTCGGCAATCGTTGGCTCTTCGTTATACGCCGGGACAATGACTGCAATTCGTTGATTGTTTATCATACATTCCATATTCCAGACCCGACCCCATTATACGGTAAAGCGGTAAAAGTGGCGGCCGACGAGTTGGTCGGCGCGGTGGTAGATGAGGGGAGATTCGATAATGGGATTATTTTTGTAGCCAAGTGATGTCATGATTCCTTCGACGTCAGGTTCGACGGTTTCTTTTCCGACAAAGTGAATGGGCGCGGCGATGACGATAACAGAGCCGCCTTTGAGCAGCGACTTTAGACCCGCGAAACTTTCGCGATACATTGTTTCGATATACAAAATACCCTCCTTAACGTCCGCAACACTCTCGCCGCCGTTTCGCGGATTGCCAAGGTATGTTTCCGTCACGAGCATGTCGACTGAATTTGGTGGAATATGCGTTGCGATTTCGGATGCCTTGCTTGTAAAAAATTCAGCGGGAGGAACGTCGATGTGCAACTCTTTGTGGAGCCACGCAGTGTTTTCACGGGTGTCGTGCGTTGCTTTTCCAGAAACGTCACCACCGAGTAGTTTACCTGCCCCAAGCAATGCCGCTTCCATGAGTACGGTGCCGCTTCCGCAAAATGGGTCGAGCACCGTTGCGCCATTCACGGTTTTGCCTGTCATGTTCAACATCATGCGTGCCAATTTTGGCGGCAGCATGCCTTGCTTTGCGTTGCGACGTGGCCGTCCGAAATCTCGCGTTCCCCACGCATCAGCATCCTGTACTCCTAGGGTGGTGCCGATCACCAACTTGTCTGGCGCGACCATCACGACAAATTCAGCGCCTTTTGTGATGAGTTCATTTTTGAGAACTCCAACGGCAGAAATTGCTGCCTCTTTTGCCATGACAAATCGTGCAGAAATTTCATGCGCTTTGAGTGCATTTTTTACTGACAATCCCATTTTGCGTGCACTTTCTGCGAGTTTGTCGACTTTTGACGCGTCTCCGAAGTCGTAAATGCTTATACCAAAGTGTAGTTTTCGTTCATGTTCACCGTACTCCAGGTGTGTTGTAAGAAATTCGATAAGCGTGTCGGGGTCGGCATTCGGCACCTCACCAATGACATGGCCGATTTTCTGTGTTCCGCCTAACTGTTGCATGAGTACAGGCATGTTGACGTCGAGGTCGTCAAAAAGTGCAACAATACCTGCTGCAGCAACAGGTGTTGCTCCGGTCACTACATTGATCTCGGCGATGGATATGTCAGGATGACTTCCTAAAATGGCAAATTGCATAACGCCGCTACTATAGTGAACTTTCTCTTTTTACGCCAGTCTTTGCACTTTTAAGGCATATCAACACTCGGCACTGTCAGTGCCGAGTGTTGATATTGTAAAAACAAAGCACCCCCGTTGGAACAGGGATGCAAGAGTCATTTGACGATGATGACGTACGGCGCGGCGCGGCTGCCGCTTTTCAGTGGGTCGCCAACGGTGGGCCTGGCATCGATGTAGTACTCAATGCCGGGCGATGTGGCAACGAACGACGCCATGAAGACGCCGTTTGTTGCCCGCATTGCCGTTCCTTCCCAACCTGCATCGCCCCCTTTTTGCCGCGAGAACAGCATGACGTCGTCGGTTTGCGCGTTTTCCACGCGCACCGAAATCGTCACACTGCTTCCTGCTTTCGCTGTTCGCACGAGTTTGTGAACGATTCGCGCCTCGACCGAGCTCGCTACCCTTACCATTGCCTTCTGCCCTTCGACTTTTCGACTCTCGTGATGCACGACACTTTTTACAGGATCGGGATCTACGACGGCGATTTCCTTTGTGGCTTGAGGCCTTGAGTCTTCCACCAGAGTCGGAGCAACTTCTGGCAGCGGTATCTCAAGTTTCTCTCCCTGCACTTCACCATGTCGCCATGCCACCGCACCAAGGCAGAGTGCGATGACAAGGGCTCCTGCGCCGACAAGATGACGATACTCTCGAACTACAGGCTCGGGAGTGAACGTCGTATTTTGCGGCGTCATTGGCGCAGGAGTTGACGAAGTCCGTACACGAACAGGAAGCTCGTCCACGGCATGCGCGATCATCGCCGCAATGGCGTCATCGGGAAGTGCTCTTTTTGCCGCATGCACCGCGTCTCGCATTTCTGCGGCGCTCTGGTAGCGCTCGAGAGGATCATACTCACATGCCTTCTTCACGATGGCCGCGATCGGTGCGAGTATTCCTTCGAGTATTGCCGTGTCTTTCCCTGCCATGAACAGGTTTGTCGGGGTTTTCCCTGTGCACAATGTATAGAGCAGCGCACCTACCGAATAGATGTCGCTTCGTTTATCGGCGTTTTTCGCAGCGTCACCTTGTTCAGGTGCCATATAGCCCCACGTTCCCATGACGACTCCTGTTTTCGTTTCACTCGTCAACGGATCACGCATTTTCGCAATGCCGAAGTCGATGATTCGCACATCGCCTGTTTCCGACATGAGTACATTCTCCGGCTTGATGTCGCGGTGCACTATGCCTTTTTGATGCGCCACAGAGATGCCAAACAGAATTTCGTCGATGATGCGGAGCGTCTCTTGTGCGCCAAGTGCTCCCTTGCTGTCGAGAACGAATTTCACGGTCTTGCCAAGGACAAACTCCATGATGATGAAGTACGTGTCACCTTCCTGTTCGACGTTGTACACGGCGACGATATTCGGGTGGCGCAGCGCCATGAGGATGCGTGCCTCCTTGAGAAATGCGTCCTTTTGCGCACTATGCCCCGCAAGGTTCGGTCGCAGCACCTTGATCGCACGAATTTCTCCCGTGAGGGTGTCGAGTGCACAAAAGACCGTACCCATGCCGCCTTCGCCGATCATCGCGGTGAGCGTGTAGCGACTCAGGAGCTTTTGCCCCACAACTATCGTTGTTTCAAACATTGGTCCTCCAAAATTGTTGTGACGGCGAACGCCGCCAATATGGGAAAGAACTTTCCCGACCGTAGCAATAAAATGGCATTTTTGCAAGATTCTCACCCCTGTGCTAGTCTAGCCGCACTTATTCTTGTCCATGACCTCGCAAGAGGTTGCCATGTCGTTCGTGAACGACATGGCCAAGTCACTATGATCTACGAGATTCTTGCTATCATCCCCGCGAAGTTTGCCGACACTGAAGTCGACGCTGTCGTGGAACGTACCGCAACCATGCTTGAATTGGCAGGCGTAAAAATTGAGAAAACCGAAAATCTCGGTAAACTCAAGCTGGCGTACGACATCGACCATATTCGCTACGGAACATACATTCTGTTTTATGCCGATGCAGTCGATGTGAGTGTTATGAAGAAGGTCGATCAAGACCTACGATTGTCTGAAGATGTGTTACGACATATCATCGTGAGTCACAAAGACGGCATTCCTGCACGCACGCCAAAACCGACGTCATATGTGCCGCCACTCACCACTGAGGGCCGACGCTCGAGCGAAAAGCAGGACGACCGTCCTCGCGCACCAAAGGTCGTCGCGCTCGAAGAAAAGCCATTGTCGACGCAAGAACTCGACAAAAAACTCGACGAAATTTTGGATTCAGACATAATGAAGAGTATCTAAACTTTTCTTATGGCAAATTCACTGAATCGTGCAACACTTATTGGCAACTTGACACGCGACCCCGAAGTACGAAAAACGACGAACGGACAATCAGTTGCATCGTTCAGCATTGCAACGAACCGTGTGTATACCGATGGGCAGGGTCAAAAAAAGGAGCAGGTCGACTATCACAACATTGTTGCGTGGGCACGCCTTGCGGAAATTTGTGGTCAGTATTTGGTAAAAGGAAAAAAAATCTACGTTGACGGTCGTATTCAGAACCGTGAGTGGGAGGGAACGGATGGCCAAAAGCGTTTTCGAACGGAAATTGTTGCCGAAAACATGATTATGCTCGACCGCGCCGGTGGTCAGGGTGGTGGTGGTACGTTTGCCGCAAAGCCAGGGAGTAGTGACGGTCAGTTCTCCGACGAACCGCAAGCGCCTGTCGCACCACAAGATGACGAAATTAAACTTGAAGATATTCCATTTTAAATTATGGCCTCACAAGAACAAAAATCGAAAACCCGTCACTGCCCGTTTTGCGTGCAGAAAGACCTGGCGATCGACTACAAAAACACCGACATGCTCCGACGCTACCTCTCCTCGTTTGCGAAAATTGTTCCTCGTAAGCGTAGCGGACTTTGTTCGAGCCATCAGCGTCATATAGGCAATGAAATCAAGAAGTCGCGCATTATGGCACTCTTGCCGTTTGTTCAAGAATAAGCATGGAACGCGCCGACTACACACATCGCGCCGACCTTTGGAATAAGACGTACGAGTATTTTCGTACGTTTTTTTCATCTCGTGACTACACCGAAGTACGGACTCCGATTGTGGTGCGTTGCCCTGGGATGGAACCCAACCTTGACCCTGTTGGCGTCGATCTCCACGTTATTCACAAGGGTAAAATTCGTGCAGGACTTATTACGAGCCCAGAGTACGCAATGAAAAAGTTGTTGGGTGCAGGAATGGAAAAGATTTTTACGGTAACGCCTGTTTTTCGGAATGTCGAAGAGATGGGCGGCACGCATGCCGTCGAATTCACTATGCTTGAGTGGTACCGGCAACATGCCGACTACAATGCATGCATGGACGAAACCGAGGAACTTGTGAACGGATTTTTGAGCTGGAATGAAACATGGCCGCGTTTCAGCTACGTGGGTGAGTTGGAAAAATGGACGGGGCGAACGAGCGACGACACATTCAACCATTTTATTTTGCCGGAACTCATGAAACGCCATGACAAATTTTTCGTGAAAGAATTTCCGATTGCCGAGGCAGCGCTCGCGCAAAAGTCGCCAGATGGACGTTCAGCGCAACGGTTTGAAGCGTATGTGCACGGCCTTGAAATTTGTAATGGCTTTACAGAACTTGTTGACGCAAACGAACAGCGCGCTCGATTTGTGATTGAACAGGAAGAACGACGCGCGGCAGGAAAAGAAGTCTTTCCAATTGACGAAGAACTGCTCCGTCGGCTATCCTCCGTCGCATCGCCTACTTTTGGCAATGCGCTCGGCGTCGATCGCCTCGTGATGCTCAAGGCGGGTACGAACGACATTGACGCTATTCATCTCTTTCCTCCGTCCACTCGTTTTTAACCTGCAACTATGTCTTCCCCCAACGATATTCGCAAAGGTACGGTCATCAATCTCGATAACGACTTGTGGGTTGTTGTGAGTTTTCAGCGCGTGAGCCCCGGAAAGGGCAGCTCATTTGTGCGTTCGCGTATTAAGTCGCTTTCGAGTAGCAAGGTTGTTGAGCATAATTTTAAATCGGCGGAAAATTTGACGTTCGAGGACGTCGGCTTCAAAAAAATGCAGTTTATTTTTGGTGACGAGCACATGTTGACGTTCATGGACGGCCGAACCTACGAACAGGTTGCGATTGGTCGCGATGTGATTGGCGACGACGCCGTGTACCTTAAGGAGGGGCTTGATGTGACGGTTATCATGCACGGAGAAAAAGCGATCGCGATGGAATTACCGCTCAAAATCGAATTTACCATCACCGATACCGAACCTGCCGTAAAGGGCGACACTGCAAGCGGCAATGTCTCCAAAGAGGCGACCTGCGACAACGGCCTTAAAATTCGCGTTCCGATATTCGTGAGTGTTGGCGACGTTGTTCGCATTTCAACAGACACGGGGGAATACGTCGAGCGCGTGGCGCAATAATTGACAATTCTTGAAATTTTCCATATATTCTTCACTCGTCATGAAGACGAGAAGCGAGGTGAAGCGTGTTTCCGAGAAATACGATAGGTGAAATGGTCGGACGAAAGGCGAAGAGTGCTCCTGATCCACAGTATATTATTGACGGAGTGCGACGATTGTACGGATTGGGTCAGGAATTAGGTGTTGAAATCCTACGTGACTTTTACGATGACATGCCGCTCAAAAGAGCGCGACAGTGTCGCGAAGAAATTCACGCACTTCCTGTTGACGCCGCAGTGCAGTCTGCGTTTGTCGGCAGCCTTCTTTCTGGGTTAACTGACTACGTTTTACCGAAGACGAGAGACGGCGAAAAGGCTCCACGTGAAGTGTTCGTTATTGGTGCGGCGGCACAGCGCAACTTAACGCAGGCATTTCTCGAGCTGCCATCCCAACATCGTTACGCCTTGAGAGAGGCTGTTTCGACAAGGGGCTGGCGGATGGCAAGCGCGGGGGCATTTGCTGCAGCATCGGCAGCATGGGCACTTCATGTGAATGGTCATTACGTCTATTACCCGCAGGCAGAAGTCGATGCATTTGAGGGTATCGACCTGATGTGTGCATTACAAAAAAGGGGAAAGATCGTTGCAGAGTTGTGCATACAGGTGAAGCGACGCGGCGAAGAGGGGAACGGTGTTTTCACGGATGCGGTAGGGCAGTTCGTCGACATGACTGACGAGCAAGTAGTTGCGATGCACGACCATCGTGAGGTCACCAGGCGCTTTAATCGTAAATACGACGTGTCGATGGGCGCTATGCTCATTACGGTCTCTAAAACTCCACCTGAATTCGTGGAGTTTGAGGACCACACTGACCTGATAGAGCGTGTTTCAATGGGCATCGACCAAATTTTTGCGGGATAGTCTCCTTGCCGTCCGACCAGTCGGGCGGTCTTTGTTTTTTTCAGACTTCCTCAGTTGGTCTATTTTCGACTCACGCCATCGCAAACTTCCTCACCGTACGAATGCTGTACGCCTCGAAAGCTTTGCTCGTCGTTCATCGAAACTAGCCTCAACTGAGAAAGTCTGAATTGCGCAATTGCGGTATACTTCATTCATGCCAATCAGAAAGAAGAATATTGTAGGACTTTTTGTGCTGATGGCGCTCATGGTTGGCGTGAAAAAGATTTTTGAGTACGCCGCGCCGCCGAGTACGCCAAAGAATTGTGATTTTGCGTACCCCACAGTGTTCGATGCAACGAAATTGACGAACATTGCTATTGACGTGTCAGAAAAATTTGCGTGGGAACAGCGGGGTGGTGTCATGAACGACGCAAGTTGTCTTAACAAAACGTCAGTGTATGGTGTTATCGATGTTCGGAGTGTCGATGACGTGAAAAACGCGTTGAAATTTGCACGGGACAACCACATTTCGGTGACGGCAGGTGGGGCGCACCATAGTATGGGCGGGCAGTCGTTTTCGCGTGGGGGATTGGTGTTAGACATGAAGGGGTTGCGGCAGATTGCTGTTGATGAAGAAGCAATGACCGTGCATGTAGAAAGTGGCGCAACGTGGGCTGACGTACAAAAAATACTGGATGCGAAGGGTTTGTCGGTGAAGGCGATGCAGTCTATAAACATTTTTACCGTTGGCGGGACGTTGAGTGTGAACGCACACGGTATTGCACACGATCCTGGATCGGTTGCGTCGACGGTGCGACAAATGCACGTGATGCTGGCGAATGGGGAAGTCGTTGTTGCGAGCCCAACGGAAAACGCCGACCTCTTTCACCATGTACTTGGCGGTTACGGGCTGTTTGGCGTTATTCTTGATGCTGATCTCGACGTCGTGAAAAACGAAATGTACGACTGGGAGACGACATACGTTGATTATAAAGATTTTCCCGAATATTTCGCATCGAATATCGACGGGAATGATACGTTTGGACTGGCATATGCGCGCCTCTCTATTTCTCCGTCGTCGTACCTCACCGAAACTGCGGTACATGTGTTTCAACGCACGTTGTTTTCCGAGGAAATGCCGCCACTTGTTACCGACAGCCACACCGCGCTCGAGCGATTCGTTATTAATTTTTCAAAAACAGGTCGCTTTGGGAAGCGTGTACGGTGGGCGCTCGAAAAGCATTTCGTGCCAAGTAGCGGCACATGCATTTCCCGCAACAATGCAATGAGTCAAAAAGAAGTTTGTCTCGTGTCGCGCAATCAAAAAATGTTTGACTCCATGGGGTACCTCCGCAATCGGCTGAAAGATACCGATATTTTGCAGGAGTATTTTGTTGTGCCAAGTAAGATGACAGAGTTTGTTGACGGACTGCGCTCGATTGTGCAAAAGAATAACGCAAATTTGCTCAATGTCACTATTCGCATTGTGCCGAAGGACAGCGTCACTGCACTGCCGTATGCAAAAGAAGACATGCTTGCATTCGTATTGTATTTTAATCAAAAATTGAATGTTGAAGAAAGCAGCGTTGTTGAAAAAACGACTATCGATATGATCGACCTCACCGCAAGTCTTGGTGGAACATTTTATCTCCCATATCAATTGTATTATTCCCCCGAACAGTTACGCACCTCCTACCCCGAGGTCGACGATTTCTTTGCTGCAAAGCGTCGTTACGACTCAGAGGGTGTGTTCAGCAATGCGTTTTATGAGAAGTACGGGGGAGAATAGATGACGTGGTACAATGGTTCTGCTATGGCAAAAAAGCTCAAGCGGAAGCGGAGGAAGGAGGCGGAGGACGAAGTAATTGTGAGTGACGACGTCCGCGAAAGCATCGTGGCTATTGTGTGTGTTGCGATTGGGGCGGTGTTGTTTCTGTCATTTTTTGGCATGGCAGGCAACGCAGGGCAACAGATCAATGCAACGCTTTCTACGGGTATTGGCCTTGCGCGCATTGTTGTGCCGCTTCTTCTCTTTGGTCTTGCGGCAAGCGTTGTGCTCGGCGATCGGCGGCTCCTTACATTTCGTAACATTTTTGCCCTCGTTGTATTTGTCGTCGCATTCGATGGCCTCATGAATCTTCTTTTTGCGCATGGTGCAAACGACGCACCAACGGTCGCACGTTTTGGCGGCCAGCTCGGGCTTGTTGTTTCTCGATTTCTTGTTACTGCAATGGGTACAACGGCGGCATTTATTCTTTCATCGGCAGGGCTGCTTGTTGCGATCATTATTCTTCTCAACACATCGCTTCGCGTATTGCTGACGCCAATGTTTACCTTGCTCGGCATCTTCAAAAAGAAAGAATCAGCAGAAGACGATGCCCCCGAAGAAGAAAATGTGCTGTTTGACGAGCGTGAAGGTGTCGCTCTTGCGAATGAAGAAGAATCATCGCCTGCCGGAGAAGTTGCGCGTCGTGGTGCTGCGGAAAATAATGAGGAAGAGCCATATATTCAGCCCGCAGAACAGGTGATGACAAGCACGCTGCGCCGCAAAATTACTATTCCGCTCGACTTGCTTGACGACAAAAGCTCCGATGCAAAATCTGGCGATATTGAGCGCGGCAAAGACATCATCGTAAAAACATTTGGCCAGTTTGGTATTGACGTTGAAATGAGCGATGTGAAAGTAGGACCAACAGTCACGCAATACGCGATGCGTCCGTTTCAGGGCGTGAAGTTATCGCGCATTGTCGCCCTTCAAGATGACTTGGCGTTGGCGCTCGCCGCACACCCTATTCGTATCGAGGCGCCAATTCCTGGAAAGTCACTCGTTGGAATTGAAGTACCAAACCAAACCATTGGTCGCGTGTGTTTGCGCGAACTCTTGGCGTCGAAGGAATTTCAGCATCGTAAAACCGCGTTTACCGTACCGATTGGTAAAGATATTGCTGGTCTCACGCAACTTCTTGCTGTGGAAAAAACGCCGCACATGCTTGTCGCAGGTGCAACGGGAAGCGGAAAGTCGGTGTGTTTGAACACGATTATCGTGTCGCTCATGTACCAAAACGGGCCAGATGATCTCAAATTCATCATGGTCGACCCGAAGCGCGTCGAGCTTGGCGTTTACGCAGGCATTCCTCATTTACTCGTCCCACCTATTACGAAGGTCGAAGAAGCGATTAACGCCCTCAAATGGGCCGTGCGTGAAATGGAGCGTCGGCTTGACCACCTCGCAAAACACGGTGCCCGCGATATCGATTCGTACAACGCAAAGGCCAAGGAACGCATGCCACGGATTATTATTGTCATCGACGAACTTGCCGACCTCATGAGTCAAAACAAACGTGACGTCGAAGCGGTCATTGTCCGTATTGCCCAAATGGCACGTGCGGCAGGTATTCACCTTATTTTAGCAACGCAACGCCCGTCAGTTGACGTCATTACGGGCATTATTAAGGCAAACATTCCTACACGTCTTGCATTTGCCGTTGCAAGCCAGGTCGATAGTAAGACGATTTTGGACACCGCGGGTGCCGATAAATTGCTCGGTCGTGGCGATATGTTGATGTCGACGCCTGAACTTTCGAAGCCTCGACGTTTGCAGGGCGCATATTTATCGGAGAAGGAAATTGTACGCATTGTTGGATTTATTAAGTCCGAAAGTGTTCCCGATTATAATTATCAAATTACGGAGGGCGCGACTTCAAATGGTGTTTCCCTTTCGGGCGAAGATAGTGACCCATTGCTCGAACAAGCGATTGAACTCGTGCTTGAGTCTGGTAAGGCGTCGACAAGTTATTTGCAGCGTCGCATGAAGATTGGGTATTCACGAGCGGCACGGATTATTGATATTATGGAGCAGATGGGAGTCATTTCTGTCGGTGACGGCGCAAAACCGCGCGACGTGTTGGTTACAGAGTGGCCGCCGGCGGGAAGGCGGAGAGAGGAGAGCAAAAAGCAGGAAGCAGAAAGTGATGAGGACGAGATTGATGATGACGATGTGCCAGAGATTGACGACGTTGACGCAGTGTCGATGACGGCAGACGAAGACGAGGAGATGGAAGATGAGGGCGCGGAAGATCTTCGCGCAAAAGGTTAGGCATTCGTTCCACTGATCATATGGTGTTCGTCATGCGAAAACTTGATCGTGTTCCACAGACGCTCGGCGAAAAGCTGCGTGCACTTCGGCGTGGCCAAGCCGTGACACTCGACGTTATGGAGCGTGACACGCATATTCAGCGTCGCTATATCGAGGCGCTCGAGCGGGGTCGCTACGATATGTTGCCCGAACCGCTCTATACGCGAAATTTTATTCGCGCGTATGCACGAGTGCTGAAGGCCGATGAACAATATTTTATTGAACTTTACGAAGAAGAATGTGGGCGGTGCGACTTGCTTGACCCCATGCGTTTACCGCGTCAAAAGGTGCGAAAGGGCTCGCTCTTTAACACACCGAAGCTTGTTGCAGGAAGCATGATTGCGTTTATAGTATTTGCGGTGGTGGGATATTTTGTGTGGCAATTTGTGCAATTGACGCGGCCGCCAGAAATTGTTCTCTTTTCGCCGGGTGATGGTATAGCAACAAGTGGTGCACTGCTCGACATTGAGGGTGCAATTAGGCGCGGTGAAGTGACGCTTCGCATTAACGACGAACAGGTAATTGTGAATGCCGACAGCACGTTTGCGAAAACTATTGATCTCACTCGTGGCCTGAACGTGATTAAAATTGAAGCAAAACGTCGTTATTCGCGTTCGGCGGTGGTGTACCGCCGTGTCGTTTTCGAGCCCGCGAAAAAGTTATCCGCAGTGCCGATTGCAGTGCGATAGGATAGAGTGGAGTATAATGTATTTAGGAGAACGGTTACCGTTCTCTTTTGTTTCTCCCCGCGCGAACCTTATTCCTCCCCGTGAGTTTTTTGTATGGCAAAAGAAGCAGTGAATGCGAAGGCAGAGGCCGCAGGGCAGGCAATCGCACAAATCCGTCAACGGTTTGGCGATGGAAGTATTATGCGTCTTGGTGAGGCGCGACACACAAACGTCGACGTTATCCCAACGGGGTGCCTATCGCTCGACCTCGCACTTGGCGTTGGCGGCGTTCCTCGAGGGCGCGTTGTCGAAATTTACGGTCCAGAGTCGTCGGGCAAAACAACGCTCGCGCAGCATATCGTTGCTGAAGTGCAGAAAATGGGTGGTATTGCGGCGTACATCGATGCCGAACATGCAATGGATCCCGAGTACGCCAAAAAAATTGGTGTAAATATCGACGAATTATTCCTGTCACAACCCGACAACGGAGAACAGGCGCTTGAAATCGTGGAAACATTAGTGCGATCGAGCGCAATGGATGTTATTGTCATCGACTCTGTAGCAGCGCTCACGCCAAAAGCGGAAATCGAAGGTGAAATGGGCGACTCACACATGGGTTTACAGGCTCGGCTCATGAGTCAAGCGTTGCGAAAGTTGACTGCCATTGTTGCGAAGAGCGGATGCGTGGTTATTTTCATTAACCAAATCCGCATGAAGATTGGTGTGATGTTTGGAAACCCCGAAACAACGCCGGGAGGGAACGCGCTCAAGTTTTATGCGTCACTTCGTATTGAAGTGCGTCGTTCTGCGCAAATTAAACAGCTTGAACGTATTGTTGGAAACCGCGTAAAGGCAAAGATTGTTAAAAACAAGGTGGCACCGCCATTCCGCACCTGTGAATTCGACATCATGTACAACGAGGGCATTTCGATTGCAGGTGATCTGCTCGATCTTGGCACAGAAGTGGGTACTATCGACAAACGCGGAAATAGTTACGCATTTGGCGAAGAAAAGCTCGGCGTTGGCCGCGAAGTCGCAAAGCAATATTTGCGAGACCACAAAGAAACCCTCGCGAAAATACGTGCGGTGACGTGGACAAAGGCACAGGAGGGCGATGTGAATATCATCCTGAAAAAGAATGATGAAAAGAAGGAAGAAGCGGCGGTTGACGCTCTTTAGGGAACCTGATATGATCGCGACCACTCGGCCAAGGTAGTCTTTGCCGCTTCCGAGAACACGATGGGTTCCCCCCGTCAAGTCTCGCGAAATTACTCAAATATTAGCCTCGTTTGGTGATGTCCTCCCACCACCTCGCGACTGCCACAGCCGGTTTTCCCGCTGTCGTGGCCGCTGTACACAGCGAGCCCAATGAGTAGTACAGCCATCCTGCATTTTGCGAGATGGTTTTTCGCGTTTTCTCGATAATTTTTTGCTTTTTATGGCCGTGACGCGCTCCAAGAACTCCCTGCGAAAGCAGTTTGTGCCTGTCCGTGATGCCATGGACCTCCCTAACCTTATTGAGATGCAAAACGCATCGTATGGTTGGTTTTTAAAAAAAGGTATACAAGAGCTTTTCAATGAAATCTCTCCGGTGAAGGATTTTATTGGCCGCGACCTGGAACTTGAGCTCGGCGATTATTATTTGGATGAGCCAAAATTCGACGAAGTGACGTCGCGTACAAAGAATGTCACATTCGAGGCCCCGCTTCGTGTTAAGGCAAAACTCAAAAATCTCCGTACAGGCGACTTTAAGGAGCAGGAAATTTATTTAGGAGACCTTCCCTGCATGACACCGCGTGGTACGTTCGTCATTAACGGCGTTGAGCGTGTCATTGTTTCGCAGCTCGTGCGTTCGGCAGGTGCATTTTTTACGGCGGAGGTGTTGCGCGGTCGTCGTTATTATGGTGCAAAGATCATTCCAAATCGTGGCGCATGGCTTGAACTGGAAACCGACGCAAAGAATGTCATTTGGGTAAAAATCGACCGCAAACGCAAGGTCGCGGTGACGGCGCTTATGCGCGCGTTCGGCATCATCACAAACGAAGAGATTCTTTCTCATTTTGCTGACATCGACACGCATCCCATCAACCGCTACATCGAAGCAACGCTTGCGAAGGATATTTCGACGAACGAAGAAGAAGGTTTGCGTGAAGTGTACAAGCGCATTCGTCCAGGGGATTTAGCAACAGCCGACAACGCCCGTCAGCTTATTCATGCAATGTTCTTCAATTTCGACCGTTATGATTTAGGTGCTGTCGGTCGTTATAAGTTCAATTTGCGTTTCGGTTTTGACACGTCGCCCGCAGTTGTAACGCCCGAAGAAAAGCGTATTCTTTCGAAGGAAGATTTGGTTGCGATTGTGCGCGAGATTATCCGTTTGAACATTACGCAAGACGAACCAGACGACGTCGACCATTTGGGCAATCGACGTGTGCGTGCCGTTGGCGAGCTTATCCAGCAGCGTTTCCGTGTTGGTCTTGCGCGCATGGAACGTATTGTACGCGACCGCATGTCAACGCAAGACATCGAGGCGTTGACGCCTGCAAAACTTATTAACGCTCGCCCCGTCATTGGCGCAGTGCGCGAGTTTTTCATGTCATCGCAGCTCTCACAGTTCATGGACCAAACAAACCCGCTTGCCGAGCTTGAACATAAGCGTCGTCTTTCTGCGATGGGTCCAGGTGGTCTCTCGCGTGAACGTGCCGGCTTTGAGGTTCGCGACGTGCACCAAACGCACTACGGCCGTATTTGTCCGATTGCGACGCCAGAAGGCCCGAACATCGGTCTTGTTGGTCACCTTGCAAGCTACGCAAAAATAAATGATTACGGCTTCATTGAAACGCCGTATCGTAAAGTTGCCCACGAGAAAGATCGTGTTCGTGTTTTGGACGAAATCATTTACGTTTCTGCATTTACCGAGGAAAAGTCCGTCACCTGTCCTGCGACGGTTCCCATGGATGACGATGGGTACATTACGGTTGAGTACGTCGAAGCGCGCAAATTCGGCAACCCATGTTTGGTGCCAGTAAAAGACATCACCTACGTTGACGTTTCCACAACACAAATCGTTTCGATCGGTACTGCACTTGTGCCGTTCTTGGAGCACGACGACGCCACGCGCGCGCTCATGGGAACAAACATGATGCGTCAGGCCGTTCCTACAATTCGTCCACAGTCGCCAATTATTGGTACGGGTATGGAACGCCGCGCCGCGCTCGATTCTGGCCACGTTGTTATCGCCGAACACGACGGCGAAATTGTGAAGTCGGATGGTGGGCAGATTTCTATCATGTACAAGGAAAACAATGAAGCAACAACGTACAAATTGACGAAATTCTTGCGTTCGAACAACTCAACTGCTATCAACCAGCGTCCAATTGTCATGCCGGGCGACAAAGTAAAAAAGGGCGACGTGCTTGCCGACGGTCCTTCGGTACAAAATGGCGAATTGGCGCTCGGGCAAAACATGCTTGTGTCGTTCATGAGCTGGGATGGCTACAACTACGACGACGCCGTTATTCTTTCGGAACGCGTTGTGCAAGACGACCGTTTTACAACGATTCACTTGGAGCATCTCACCATCGACGTTCGCGACACAAAACTTGGCCCAGAGGTTGTGACGAGCGATATTCCGAATGTCTCCGAAGAAAAACTTAAGAACTTGGATGCAGAAGGCATTATCCGTACGGGAGCTGAAGTAAAGTCGGGCGACATTTTGGTCGGAAAAATTACGCCAAAGGGTGAAACAGAACTTTCGGCAGAGGAAAAGCTGTTGCGTGCAATTTTCGGAGAGAAGGCGCGCGAAGTCCGCGACAGCTCGCTCTACTTGGAGCATGGTCGCAAAGGAAAAGTGGTTGACGTGAAGATTTTTACGCGTGAAGCAGGCGACAATCTTTCGCCGGGCGTTATTACGTCGATTCAGGTCACCATTGCTGACCTCCGCAAACTGCAAGCGGGTGACAAAGTTGCAGGCCGCCACGGAAACAAAGGTGTTATTAGTAAAGTCGTTCCCGTTGCCGACCTTCCATTTATGGCGGACGGCCGTACGGTGGATGTTATTTTGACACCGCTCGGCGTCGTGAGTCGTATGAACCTCGGGCAGATTCTCGAGGTGCACTTAGGACTTGCCGCGCAAACACTCGGCTACAAAGTTGCAACGCCTGTTTTGTCAGGCATGCCGCAACAGCTTATTCACGACGAACTGGTGAAGGCGGGCTACAACGAAACTGGCCAGGTGCAGCTGTATGATGGCCGAACAGGCGAAGCGTTCCACCATCAAACAACGGTTGGCATCATGTACATGCTGAAGTTGAACCACATGGTTGAAGACAAAATGCACCAGCGCAGCATTGGTCCGTACTCGCTTATTACGCAGCAGCCACTCGGTGGAAAAGCACAGTTTGGTGGTCAGCGTTTTGGTGAAATGGAAGTGTGGGCGCTTGAGGCATATGGCGCGGCGCACATGTTGCAGGAAATCCTCACGATTAAGTCCGACGATGTTCCCGGCCGTGCAAAAGCATACGAGTCGATTATTAAGGGTGACCCTATTGTAAAGGTGAACATCCCAGAGTCATTCAACGTGCTTGTGCGTGAGCTGAAGGGCTTATGTCTTGACGTAGAACTCCTCAAGAACGACAAGAAGATTGAGTTTGCCGGCGACGATTCCCGTCGCGGTCGCGAATAAGCGCATTTTATGTCCATGAAATTTGATACGCTCAAGTCGACAGACTTCGACTCTATCCGCCTCCGCCTCGCGTCTCCCGACGTTATGCGTGAATGGTCATACGGCGAGGTCACGAAGCCGGAAACCATCAACTACCGTACACAGAAGCCTGAAAAACAGGGCTTGTTTGCAGAAGAAATCTTTGGCCCGTCGAAGGACTGGGAGTGTTATTGTGGCAAGTACAAGAAAATTCGTTACAAGGGAATCATCTGTGACAAATGCGGCGTGGAAGTAACGCAGGCATCTGTACGTCGTGAACGCATGGGGCATATAGAACTTGCCGCGCCTGTAAGCCACATTTGGTTTTTGCGCGGCGTACCGTCGAAAATCGGTACCGTGCTCGACATGAGTGTGCAGCAACTTGAGAAAGTCATCTATTTTGCGGCGTTCATTGTGACCGACGTTAACGAGGAAGCGCGCTTGCAGACAGTTGAACAGGTCAAAGAAGAATACAAGGCGAAACGTAAAATGATCGAGGGCGAAAAGAAGCGCGACCTCGGCCGTTTGGAAGAAAAATTTGCGGGCGATAAAAAAATGCTCGCCGCGGAAAGCAAGCGTCTCGACGTTGTGAGTGACGCAAAACTTGAAGAACTTGAAGCCGATTTCCTGCAAGTCGACAAGGATTTGAAGGAAATTAAGCCACTCAAAGTCATTAGCGAGGCAACGTATCACGACTGGTCCATGCGCTATGGTCATGTGTTCGACGCAGGTATTGGCGCTGACGCTATTGTAAAGTTATTGTCGCGTGTCAATGTCGACGAAACGATCGCCGCACTCGAGATTGACCTTGCAGAAACGTCGTCAAAAGCAAAATACGACCGCATTATGCGCCGTCTGAAGCTGTTTAGCAGCTTTCAGAAGAACGGTATTCGTCCTGAATGGTGCGTGCTTCGTACACTTCCTGTTATTCCGCCAGACATTCGCCCAATGGTTCCGCTCGACGGAGGCCGTTTTGCCACAAGCGACTTGAACGACCTTTACCGCCGCGTCATTAACCGCAACAACCGTTTGCGCCGTTTGTTTACGCTGAACGCGCCAGAAGTTATCACCCGCAACGAGAAGCGCATGTTGCAAGAGGCGGTTGACGCGCTTATCGACAACAGCGCGCGTCAGAGCAAAACCGTTATTGCTGCAACAGGAAAAAAGCGTCAGTTGAAGTCGCTTGCCGACCTTTTGAAGGGCAAGCAAGGCCGTTTCCGTCAAAACCTGCTCGGTAAACGTATCGATTATTCGGGCCGTTCTGTTATTGTCGTTGGTCCGAGCATGAAGTTGAACCAGTGCGGATTGCCAAAGAAAATGGCGCTCGAACTGTTCCGCCCATTCGTGATCAGTAAACTCATTGCTCGCGAATACGTCCACAACATCCGTAGTGCAAACCGATTTATCGAGGCTGATCGTCCTGAGGTGTGGGACATTTTGGAGGAGGTCACGAGTAAATCGTATGTACTGTTAAATCGTGCACCAACGCTGCACCGTTTGGGTATTCAGGCGTTCCAACCGAAACTCATCGAAGGAAAAGCTATTCAAATCCATCCGCTTGTTTGCGATGCGTACAACGCAGACTTCGACGGCGACCAAATGGC
>CALRHD010000013.1 GCA_943359325.1 Candidatus Uhrbacteria bacterium
CCACCAACGGCAAAAGTTTGCCCAAGTAGACTCTCGGCGTCACGCAAGCATCCCTCGGAAAGTCGCGCAACAGATTGCAGCACCGCGGCGTCGACCGTGATACCCTCCTCCTTTGCGATCATCGCTAACCGCACAACCATCTCGGCAACAGGAATACGGTGAAAATCAAAACGCTGACAACGCGAAATAATCGTTGCAGGTATTTTATGCAGCTCCGTCGTGGCGAGAATAAACAGTGCGTGTGCCGGTGGCTCTTCGAGCGTTTTTAGAAGCGCGTTAAACGCCTGACTCGAAAGCATGTGCACTTCGTCGATGATGAAAATTTTATACCTTCCTTGCTGCGGAATGAACCGTACGTTTTCGATGACGTTGTCGCGTACATTGTCGACGCCTGTATGGCTCGCTGCATCCATTTCGACGGTGTCCATGTACCGGCCGTCGGCAAACGCTGTGCACGCCGAGCACACATTGCACGGCTCACTTTCGCCCGGTTTTCGCCCCACGCAATTCGCCGCCTTCGCAAGCAACCGCGCAATCGTCGTCTTCCCCACCCCGCGTGGCCCCGAAAAAAGATACGCATGCGCAAGCGTTCCATTGGCCAACTGATTCGTGAGCGTTCGCACGACGTGCTGCTGTTCGGCAACGTCCGCAAAACGAGCAGGACGATATTTGCGATACAATGTTTCGGACATAACGCCACAAGATTAACAGATTCACGGCGTATGCGAAAGAGCAGGCTACAAACTTGCCGGAACAGCAGGTGCGACAGGTTTCACGGGCGGTTTGTTGCCGTATCCGGCACGAATGGCGATTTCACTCTCGACGATTTTTTTATCACGGCCGTAGAGCAAACGGGAAATTTCTTTGAGCGCTGCGCCAACTTTTTGTTTACCCTTCACAGGGGGATACGCCTTCAACGTAAACGGCTTGCCCTGCGAGTTGTCGATGATCATTTTTGCATTCCAGCTATACGCCGCATTATTCATGAGGTCGTAGGGGCTAAACACCGGTTCAAAAATCTTCCCGAGCACCTCGGTGTCTTCTGGCCCCACACGCGATACAAACAAACTGCCAACGTTCCCGAGCACCGCGTCACGAATTTCACTCTTGCCGTCTTTCACCAATTGCCCCATGTACTGGTGCGCCATCACCAACCCCAAACGATATTTACGCGCTTCAGAAAGAATCGTTGCGATGCTCGGTGTAATAAAGTTTTGGAACTCATCGATGTACAAATAAAAATCTTTTCGCTTATCCTCTGGTATGTCTGCACGCCCGAAAGCCGCCATCTGCAACTTCGCGACGAGAATGAGCCCGAGCAAATTCGCGTTGACGTCACCCGTCTTCCCTTTCGACAAATTAACAAGAAGAATTTTCCCTTCGTCCATGATTTCGCGAAAATTGAATGCGCTCTTCGTTTGGCCGATGATGTTACGCATCATTTCATTCTCCACAAATCGACCGACCTTACTCACCAGATAGCCCATCATTTCACTCTTGTGGTAGTCGCTCGTCTTTGCCATTTCGTCTTCCCAAAAACTCCGTACAACAGGGTCGGTGACACGCGACACCCATTCTTTTTGGAACGTATCATCGGCAATCATGCGTGGAATTTCGATAAGTGTTCCGGGGTGCTCGGTGTCTGCCATGAGCGTCAGCATGTAGTTCCGCATGTTGTGCTCAAACATGGGGCCGATCATTTCTGGCGGAAACAACATGTAAAACACACTAATCATCTCCTGTACGCAAAAGTCACGCTGCTCAGGCGTTGACTCAAGCATGTTGAGCCCCATTGGCCTCTCGGTATCCGCGGGATTAAAATAAATGACGTCGTCGTAGCGCTCTTTGGGAATGCATTCAAGCAAACCATCCGCCAGGTCACCATGCGGATCGATAACGCAAACACCCTTACCATTCTGAATGTCTTGCACTGCCAAATTTTTGATAAATTCCGACTTACCCGCACCGGTTTTACCAATAATATACATGTGACGCCGCCTGTCGCCGTCCGTCATGCGAATCTCCACCTTGCTCCCGCGATACTCGTTAAACCCGAGCAGCAGCCCTTCGGTTGGGACATTCGTTGGCGCAGGTGCAGTGCGCGCCAACATCCATCGAATGTTCGGAGTATCGGTTGTGGGGAGCGGCAAATGCCAAAGCGACGCGAGCTCTTCGGTGTTCAAAATAATCTTCTGCCCTTCGTCGAGGGTACGATACACAAACGCGTCGACAAGTTTTCGTTTGCGCGACGGAATAACTTTTACGAGCGAATTGCCGAATTCGTAAATGCTGTACTGACTGAACGCTTGCAATACATTATTTAAATACATTGTCGCACCGTCAACGGTCGACGACGACGCGAGAATACGAATATTCGCCTCAAGCCCCGCCTTCGTCAACTTGTTCTCAATGCCCTCAACCATTTTTGTCTCCGACGCAGACATTTTACGCTCCCGAAGTTCCTGCTTTTTCTTTTCCGCATCCTCCTTGGACGCGAACCATCCCGCACCTGCTTTGCCGCGAATCGCTTGCTCGACCGACATACCGCTGTGCATATTCTTCGCAATACGCAAACCCAAATTTCGCCATTCGTGATGCGCGGGGCGTAAAATATATTGAATGGCGACGCCGTCACCCTCAGCGACCTTCGAAAGCGCATTGGTAAGTGCGTTTAGTGGGTCGGCGTCAAGCTCCTTGTACGTTTTAATCGGAAACGCGCTCTGCCGCTTGAATGCCAAATATCCACCGACTACCACACCCTTCGGCGAAAACATATTGTAGTCGGCAACAGGTTCGATATACGCGTCGCTATATTGCGCATGCAATTGCTGCTCGACGAATTCCTGCATTTTTTTCGGAACCGTAATGTAGAACGTTACTAATTTTTCATGTGCAACGATTTCAAGTGCAATGTCTTCGTCGTGACCATATAGCCACTGTTTTATACCGTGATGCGCCTTTAGCCCACCTATTGCCGCAAAAAACGTCTCCGCAATCGCGATCGACTCTTTGACGCCCTGTGCATTTTCGTCTTTCCGTGCTTCGTCAGCATCTTTAAACTTCGGAATCGTAATCATCATAGTGACATTTGCATGTTCACCACCGCGCAGAATACTCCGACGGTGAAGCCGCGCACGAAACGCCATGAGCGCAACGAAAAATGCAAGCAGCACTCCTGCCGCAACAATCGCCCATACAAACTGTGCAGTTACGTCTTCAAACACATTATTGCGTCAGTTTTAATTTTTGCTTCCTGCTCGACCCAATCCCGCGTGAGGTTCGGAATCATGTGTAGCCATTTTTTAATGTCGGCGAGAATCGCAAAATATGGCGGCACTCGCCCACTGATATGTGCGACAGTCTCATGGCCGAGCGTTTCCCCACGTGCGACGAACATCAATTTTTGCTCGGCAGACATACCGTCGAAAAGCGGCCCAAGATGTTCTTCGAGAATCTCCTCGACCGCAGCATACATCGGTTCTTTTTCAGGGACAGGCACGGCGACTTCTTGCACATGCCCCTCCACACGCACTGCCTGCTTTTTCTCGTCTCCCATCGCCTCGTGCTGCAGTGCTGTGTCCGTTTGCACGACAGCGGCACTCGATTCTGTTTCTCGAACAGGCGCAACCTCAACTCCAGCCTGCTCTGGAGCAAGCATATCGACAGTCTTCTTTAGCTCCAAGGCTTCGTCTAACATATGAAGATTATACCACAACGTCACTAAGTGACGTTGACGCCACACGATGCTTCAACTACCGTAACGACGACTCATGCAGAGTCAAGGAGACATCATGGGACTGCACCCCAAACACGTGGTGATGCTGGTTGTGGATTCCCTTCCCTCCAATATCATCAATACAGAAAAGGATCTTCCGTTTCTTTTCGCAAACGCCACGCGATTTACCAATGCGTGGTCGGCAGGTTGCTGGACATTGCCTGCAACTGCCTCAGTATTAACGGGAATGATGCCGCATGAACATGGTGCGGAGACGAGAACACGGAGTGGTTTGCGTGGCGACATTCCCACGCTCGCCGAACTCTTGCGAGACAACGGCTTCGCGACATACCAAGTGACCGCAAACGCGGCAACAACAACTCCGTTCGGACTCGACCGCGGGTTCGACCGTGTGATAAAAGCGTGGGAACTCATCGTGGAGCGACACATGTCCTACGAAGTGCTGCTCAGCATTCTTGGAAAACGTCGTCTTCGGCAACGCGCATGGCATTTTGGTCGCGACTATATTCTTGGAAAGTTGAGCGAGGACGTCACGTCGTCGCGTGTCTGGTTCACAAACACGGCGGAAATCGTGTGTACGGAAGCGTCGCGTATCGTCGACGAACATCGACGCCGTGACTCGCAGTCATTCGTATTCATGAATCTCATGGAAGCGCATTTCCCGTACCGGTGGGGAGCGCCGCTTGCCACAACGTCCGATAGCCTACGAGAAGCCTTCCGTGAATATCGGGCGCTCTACCAACTCGTCAACCAAACGTGGCTTGCAAAGGGCGAAATGACCATTGCACCCGACATGCTCGCGCGAATTCGCCTTCGGCAGTGCAAGGCGTGGAAACGGCTTGCGCCGATTGTGAATACGTTTGTAGAAAAGATGGCGCAACACGACGACACCGTGGTCATATTCATGAGCGACCACGGCGACTGCTTCGGGGAAGACAATACTGCGTACCACTTTGGCAACGTGACCGATAACGGGAACCATGTGCCGCTTTGTATTGCTGACGGAGCACGGCTCGAGACAGAAGAAATTACCACGCCCGTCTCTAGTCGTGACGTGTTTGGCACTATTCTCGACTTGGCGGGAATTGGGCACAATCACGTAAACATTCTCAACACACCAGAACGTTCGACACCATTCTTGCAGGCACAGTGGTACGACCTTCACGGGAAAACCCACGCACACTATCGACACGACCTCTCGGGGTTCGTCGATGACCATGGAAAACCGTGGATGTTCCGAAACGGCGTGTGGCACCGCGCGTCATCAAAAGGAGGTCGGTGGATACCCGAGGTACGCGGCGTATCGCCAATCGAGGAACTCCCCATGAGCCGCGAACGTCGCCGCGCAATCCAAATGGCGTTCGACACGCACGGAAAGTTCCGCATCGCAAACACATAATCTTCACCCCGCCTTTCCGAAAGGCGGGGTCATTGTTTATGCAATGTTTTACCTCGCCTCTCGCACACGTTGCCCTTCGGCAGTGTCTTCTACACGAAAACCGAGTAGAGTGAGATTGTCACGGAGCGCGTCAGACTGTGCCCAATTTTTTTCATCACGAGCTTTTTGACGTTCGTCGAGCAATTTTTGCGCAGCATCAGACACGCGAATGGGCCTACTTACCACATCTTCAAGCGCAAGACCGAGCACGTCGTCGAACACGAGTACCGTTGCCGCCTTTACATCGTTTGGAAGTGCGTCGTCGTGCACGACATCCCAAAGCATTGCAAGTCCGGTTGGTGTGTCGAGGTCATCCTGTACACGCTCCATAAATGCCAGAACGCGGCTTGTGTCGGGCGTCGACGGTTTTTCCCAATCGCGTACGACGTCAACGAGCTTGTTCAGTGCATGTTGTGCGGCAATCACGGCGTCCCACGTAAAGTTTAGTTGTGTTTTGTAGTGCGCGCCGAGCACGAAGTAACGAAATGCGAGCGCGTCGACACCCTTTGCGGCAAGGTCATCGAGGCTGTACACATTACCAAGTGACTTCGACATTTTACCGCCGTCAATGAGAAGAAATTCCGAATGCATCCACACATTTGCCTCGAGCACGCCGTCGGCCGCAGCAGTTTGCGCGATTTCGTTTTCGTGGTGCACGGCAATGAGGTCAACACCGCCCGTGTGCACGTCGAATGGTACGCCAAGATACTTTTTGCTCATCGCCGAGCATTCAAGGTGCCACCCCGGAAAACCCTTGCCCCACGGCGACTCCCACTCCATTTGCCTCCCCACACTCTCAGCCGCAAACTTCCACAGTGCGAAGTCCGACGCATTTCTCTTTTCTGCGTTCACGACAACACGCGCGCCTTCTTCCTTCTCTTCCAACTTTTGACGAGATAATTTTCCGTAATCTGAAAGTTTTGCCGTGTCAAAATACACACCATCACTGGTGAGATACGTAAACCCATTTGCTTCCATTTTTTCTATGAGCGCAATTTGTTCAGCGATGTGGTCGGTCGCTTTTGGTTCGACATGCGGCACGAGCAAATTGAGTTTGCGTGCGTCTTGATGATAGAGCTCAGTAAATTTGGCCGCAATGTCCCACGCGCTTTCGCCCGTCTTCTTTGCTGAGACTTCCATTTTATCTTCGCCGCCGTCTCCATCACCTACGAGGTGGCCGACGTCGGTAATGTTGATCACCTGCGTCACCGCATAATTGCTTGCCTCGAACATGCGCCGCAATACATCGGCAAAAAGAAACGCACGAAAATTTCCAATGTGCCCGCGACCATAAACCGTTAGCCCGCACGTATACATGCCGACTTTTCCGTCGACAATCGGGTGGAACTCGTCTTTACTTCGCGTGAGTGTGTTCGAAAGGAAGATCGGCATATTGATGATACTCTACCAAACAAACGTCCCAAGATGCAATCGAGATTACATCTTGGGACTAGGGAATGCGAACTTTTTTGAGACGCTCGTCAATGACGGCGAGTTTCACGACGATCGGCTGTGCCGAGACGCGTCGACGAAATGCTTCTGTAGCATATGCCGTAGCAATAATGTCCGTACGAAGTCG
The DNA here is from genome assembly GCA_943359325.1 of Candidatus Uhrbacteria bacterium. Taxonomy (GTDB): domain Bacteria; phylum Patescibacteriota; class Patescibacteriia; order UBA9934; family UBA9934; genus UBA11707. The sequence continues at coordinate 6,754 of CALRHD010000013.1, forward strand.
CCAGAGCACGCCAGACTGCACGAGAACGGTGTCGTCTTCCGACACCTCATCCGCCAGCGCATTAAATGCATGCAAACGAATTGCAAAGGCACGAATCGTGGCGGCAGAGAGGTCATCAGGACGCTGTACTGCCTTACACTCAACACCACGAACGAACAGCAACGCTCCGCCGCTCACGCCAATGCCGATGATATCGAGGGCGAAAAGTCTCTCCGCCATCCCCGACCACTCAACAAATTGTGCACAGGCTGCAAAAGCTATCGTCACTATCCACACTGCCGCCGCGCGTACAAAGAATTGCCGCTTGCGCCCTTTCTGCTCCTCCATTTTTGCATCGTCGTGCGCCACTTTTTGCAGCGCCTGATGCAGCATCGAGAGCCCCATTCCTCGTAACTCAACACGAGCACCGAGAACAGTTGAAGCCATGAGTCTCCCTGTGTCTCTGCATTGCACGCAATTTTTCACGTTTTGTCAATGCACTAGTCTCGTCCTCGAATAACAAAAAGCATGAGCAGCGGGGCGACAATCAGGCCGCTTCGTACCATGGGGTCGAGGAAGACGCGGCCAAAATTTGGGGAAAAGTCGGCGGTGACAGCGCTCGGAACAATGCTCACGACAAGGGCGACAAGTACTGCCGTGTGAAGGACGGAAAATACGCCGAGCTCCCAACCTGTTGGCACAAGGTAGGGATCAAAAAACGCGTTGCGCCGAAAAATGAGATAGACAAGTATGAGAACAACACCGAACATGATGACAGGCGAGAAACGTTTGTCGACGGGAAGAATTTCATACAGTGCGTCAAACGCAGGTACCAAAAAAATCAACGCACCGGCAACATACATGGCAATCAGCAGCGTCGCCGCGCGATGCTTCCCAATGGTGTAGTTGTAGACGAGCGTTACCGCGAGCACGCCAACCACAATAAGCACATCACTCGGCAATCCAAAAAATCCCTCCATAGTGAAGGCACTATATCACGTCTTCAGGTTTAATTCCTCCAGCAACTCTCGTTCACGTTTGGAAACTTTTTTTGGCGTCGCGACATGAATAACGACAATTTGATCGCCGCGCCCATGGCCGTGTGGAACTCCCTTGCCACGCAAACGCAACTCGTCGCCGTTTTGAATGCCCGCAGGAATTTTCATGGTCACCTTTCCTTCAACGGTGTCAACATCTACCTCATCGCCAAGCGCCGCCTGCGTGAACCCAATCGTCTTCGTCACATAAATCGTGTCACCGTCGCGCACAAACCGCTTGTCGTCGGCAACCTGCAGCCGTAAAAACAAATCGCCCGACTCCCCACCACGCCCCATTGCCTCGCCCTGCCCACGAACGCGAATCTGCATGCCATTCTCTACGCCTGCAGGAATGTCGACACGAATTGTTTTGCGTGCGTGTGCCGTTCCTTTTCCATTACATGCGGTACACGACTTTTCCGGTGTTTCCCCTGCCCCGTGACACGTGGTGCACGAAACTTTTGCCTGCACAGTGCCCAAAAACGTCCGTTGTTGCTGCGTGGTGTAGCCATTGCCGTTACATGTGTGACACTTTTTCATCGCGCTTCCCGGCTCAGCGCCCACACCACCACACCGTTCACACGAAAATGTTTTATTCAGTGGAATCTCTTTTTCAACGCCAAAAATTGCATCCTTAAAGGACAGCGTGACGTCGAACGCCAAGTCCTGCCCGCGCGGCTTGCCACGTTGACGCCCTCCGCCGCCACCGAACATTCCACCAAACAAGTCGCCCAAGTCACCAAATTGTGACGCGTCAAAACTTGCGCCTCCGAATGCTTGGCTAAAATCTCCAGCGAAGCCGGACCCGGCTCCGCCTGGAAAACCACCCTGCTCGAACGCCGCGCTCCCAAATTGATCGTACTGCCCGCGTTTTTTTTCGTCGCCGAGCACTTGATACGCCGCGTTTACTTCCTTAAATTTTTCCTCTTTGCCGCCCTTGTCGGGATGATGTTCGTGCGCCAATTTTCGAAACGCACGCTTAATATCGTCCTGCGTTGCAGACTTTGTGACTCCGAGTGTTGCGTAAAAATCTTTCGACACAAATTATTTTTTTCTAGAGTCTGTATCTACTCTTTATTTTCAATCACCGTTCCTGTGACATCCACAATTTTCGCGTTCGGCTTTTTTCGCTTCTCCCTTCGCCACACCACCACATAAAACACCGCCGAAATCAACGACGCAATCGCACGGAGCAATGGGTATTTTCGTGGGGTCATAATAGAGCCAGTTTAGAATCTTACGGTGAGTGATCAAGATTCAACGCAAACGTCCCTTCTGCAGGGTCGTAATAATACAGCGCACCGTACACCCAAACATAAAGTCCCTTGCCCATACTGAAGGGCTCGTACAGTTCAACGCCATCAACACTGTGCGTGCCGTACGACGCAGTACGGCCATAATCCACAGACACTGGTTGCTGAATTTTTTCGTCGTACCACAACGAATTGTTTGTGGGATACAAGCGCGTAAACGTCGCAGTCTGTGACGGCTTCTCTGAAGTTTCAAGATTCGAATTATGGCCGAACGATGCGGTGAATGTCACTTGACGCTTTTCCGCGGGCTGCCCTTCGTATACGGCCTGTTCCGGTTCGGCAATATCTATTCTCATCATTGCAGGACCATAGCCGATGATGAATGGAGTGTTGTCCTCAATTTTAATGCTCGCAATTTCCTCGAATGTTCCGTGCACAATGTCGATCTCGTATCCCGCCTCCTGATACCACGGTCCATCGCCTGTTGCACGCGTCACGATATATTTATCGCCCCCAGAAAATCCTTGCAACGTAATATTCGCGAGGCTTCCATAAGAACTCCCCCGCATGCTGTCGACGATGTACGAGACAAACGTCCCTTTGTCGTTGGTGATGACGAGAAAACACAGCTGTTGACCGTACCCGCCACACTGCATGTAATTCGTTACGCCGTATAAAGCCGCTTCGAATCCTGCATCGGGAGTGAGCCAGTCCACCATCGTGAATGCGCCCGCAGCAACTGCATCGAGAATCTCTGCCCTGAAGTCGTCTGGCAATGCATCTGCTGTCGGATAACCGAGCGAAACATAGCGATCAAAAATCGCTTGCGCTTGAGGCGTTGCCACTCCGTCGGCCGGCGATTGTGGTGACGTATCCTCCGTCACTTCGCCAACAGGCTCACCGCCCACGAATGACTTCTTCGACACTTGCCACGACATTACGCCGACATACACAAACACCGCGAGTGCGACGATGCTGACGATAGTAACGAATGCGAAAGGGAATTTTTTCATAGAAGTTATTTATTGAGAAATTCTTCTTTAAGCAATGGCACAATTTGCTTTCGCATTAGCCCCTCCGACCTCTCCGCTACCATACCGGAAAACTGTACACCGAGTATTTTCTCTAGCATCTGCTTCGTAGAAACATCATTTGCGACAAGATAACTTCTACAGCCCTCAAGCTCTATAGTGTTCAAAAATATATCATTGAGCTGCATGCGTGACTTTATACTATCAAGGCATTGTGCAATCTCTTCTCCTCGATCCACGATCATTTTTTTAGCGCCCAGCATCTCTATTTGCGCTATGCCAATTTTTGCAGCACCTATCACGAACCACGCAAAATCGCCCTCAATTCGATCCGCAAGTCGATTCCCAGAGAAATCCGACTTTGCAGCGAACATCTCTCGCCAAAAATTTTCGGGTAACTGTGCAATCTCGTTCAATTGTGCCGCAATGTGTATGTCACGATCTGTCGTAATTGAATGCTGAAAATTTAATGTGTTCGAAGCAATCGCAGCATAAAGCAGTGTGGCAGATTCCCTAGATATTTCAATATGATTCTGTAAAAATTTTTCTCCAATAAGTGTCGCAGCAGATCCTACCAATTCAATCTGCACGGCTGCATTTTTAAATGCAGCCGCTTCATGCACTTCTCGATGATCAATAATTTCAATCACCTTTTCTAGAACAATCGCTCCTTCCAGTGCGTTGACGTCACTCGTATCCACAAGAATAACCTCGCTAAAATTATCCGCATTGATCTCCTTCTTCGGATTTTCTATATGAAAGCGTTCTAAGACATATTTTACTTCGTCATGCGGTTCACCAATCACTGCAGCAACAGCATTCCTCCCGCTCTTTCTTAGAAACTCAGCATACGCAACCGCGCTCGCGACACCATCGAGATCTGGATTCACATATGAGGTGACGAGGATTGGTGCCATAATTTTTACTGCTTCGGTTGGTCATCCACTGGCGACTCCGTAAACTCCGCATCTTTTGGTTCTTCTTTCGATTCGCCAGCCGGAGCTTCTGGCGAAGGCTGATAGAACGCCGCACCAACGCGTTGTGCTTCGGTGGTGAGGGCGTCGGCCGCGGTTTTGATTGCTTCGATGTCGTCGCCGTCTTTTACCGCTTTCACTGCCGCCATTTTTTCGTCGAGCAACTTTTTATCGTCTTCGCTCACTTTGTCCTTATTATCTGCCAACATCTTTTCGACAGTGTACACCATCGTGTCGGCAATATTGCGCGTTTCAATAAGCTCTTGTTTCTTTTTATCTTCGTCTGCATGACTTTCTGCGTCCGCTTTCATTTTTTCAATTTCCTCCTTGCTCAATCCCGACGACGATGTAATCGTGATGTTCTGCGATTTATTTGTACCTTTATCTGTCGCACTCACATGCAAAATACCGTTTGCATCAACGTCAAACTTCACTTCAACTTGCGGAACACCACGTGGTGCCGGTGGAATGCCCGACAAATCAAATTGTCCGAGCAGTTTGTTGTCGTTGAACATTGGACGCTCTCCCTGTGCAACACGAATCGTTACCGCGGGCTGGTTGTCGGCGGCAGTTGAGAAAATTTGTGATTTGCTTGTAGGAATCGTCGTGTTACGCTCAATAAGTTTCGTCATCACGCTCCCCATGGTTTCAATGCCAAGCGACAATGGTGCGACGTCGAGCAACAGCACGTCCTTTACGTCGCCTTGCAACACACCTGCTTGCACCGCAGCGCCAATAGCAACGACTTCATCGGGGTTCACACTCACGTTTGGCTTTTTACCAAAAAACTCTTCAACTTTTTTGAGCACAAGTGGCATGCGCGTCATTCCGCCAACCATCACAATTTCGCCGATTGCTTTTGCGTCCATCTTTGCGTCGGCGAGCGCTTTTATGACAGGCGCCATGGTTTTTTCTACAAGTGGCATGACCAATTCCTCCAACTTTGCGCGCGACAATTTCATGACCAAATGCTTTGGCCCTTCTGCACCCGACGTAATAAACGGCTGATTAATTTCTGTTTCCTGTGCAGTCGACAGTTCGATCTTCGCACGCTCTGCAGCGTCCTTAATGCGCTGCATCGCAAGTGCGTCTCCCGAAATATCCACACCCTCCAACTTTTTGAACTCATCGAGGATGTAACGCATCACCACGAGGTCGAAGTCGTCACCACCCAAATGCGTATCTCCATTCGTCGCAAGCACCTCAACCGTGCCCTCGGAAATATCGAGCACAGAAACGTCGAACGTACCGCCGCCCAAATCGTAGACGACAATTTTTTGCCCAACTTTTTTGTCGAAGCCATACGCAAGCGCCGCTGCCGTCGGTTCATTAATAATGCGCATCACCTTCAGCCCTGCAATTTCCCCTGCGTCTTTTGTTGCTTGGCGCTGAGCGTCGTCGAAATATGCAGGAACAGTAATAATTGCTTCGGTAATTTTCTCACCAAGTTTCTCTTCTGCATCTGCCTTCATCTTTCCTAAAATCATTGCGCTAATTTCCTGCGGTGTCGATTCTTTATCTCCAAACGTAATCGCGACACCTTCGCCATGCTTCACAATTCCATACGGCATCAACTTCACGTCGCGCTGCACCTCGTCGTCGGTAAAACGGCGACCAATAAGGCGCTTGATCGAGTACAGCGTGTTCTTCGGATTCGTCACGGCCTGACGCTTTGCAGGCATGCCCACAATACGTTCACCATTTTTCGCAACCGCAACAATGCTCGGTGTGGTGCGCATTCCCTCCTTATTCTCCAAAACTTTTGGCTGTCCTCCTTCCATCACCGCCATGCACGAGTTCGTTGTTCCCAAATCGATTCCAAGAATTTTTGACATAATGTAAATTTATTTTTGATTCACAATCACCTTACTCGGGCGGATAACGATGTCGCCCTGTCGCCAACCTTTGATAATTTCTTCGAGCACAATGCTCTCTGCCTGCGTTTCGTCCCAACTACTGCCGCCGCTTTCGTGAAGGTGTGGATCGAATTGCATGCCGATTGCGTCGATCGGCGCTATGTTGAGTGTTGCGAGTACATCGGCGAATTGACGCGCAATGTGTTCCACGCCTACGAACCAGCTTTTCAGTGCGTCGGGAATTTCCGTTGGCGCACACTTCATTGCTTGGTCGAAGTTATCGACGACAGGCAGCAATTCGTGTGCGATGTTCATGCGAATATGGCGTTTGTCGTCTTCGCGCAGCTGCGCATTGTTGCGTTGCAGGTTTTCATAGTCTGCCAACGCACGCTTCCACCCCGACAAATACTCATCGCATTTTTCACAACTTTCCTTCGCCACCTGCTCTTCCTCCTCTGTATTTTCATCCGTCATAGATCAAAACTTCGATCAATAAGCTTCTTAACTTCTTGCAGGAGTCCGATGTTCCTTCCGTACTGCATGCGAAGCGGCCCCATGAGGCCGAGCATGCCGATTTCGCCGTTTGGTAACCGCACACGAACGACGACGCTTGCGAGTTCGGCGCCCATCGGATTTTCGTGCCCTATCCACACCGTGACTTCGTCCTCTTGTACGCGGCGAAGCAAATCTGCGATCGCAATTTCTGCCCGCTCGAGCGACTCCGCAACGTCGACACGCCGCGTGTTATCGTCGAATTCAGGTTGCGCCATCATGCGGCCAAGTCCTGCGACTTGCGATCCTGTCCCGCTGCTCGCCACAATTGCCGCGTTCCCCGACATATCGGCAAGCGCTCGCGCCGCGGCACGGAGCATCGTCGTCGGCGAATCTGCATCGTTCACGGCGTCACGAAGTTCTTTTGCAATTTTCTCGACGCGCTCGGCACGAACGAAGTGTTCGATATAATATTTGTAGCCGAGTTCTGTTGGCACCCGCCCCGACGACGTGTGTGGCTGAGCCACATAGCCCATTTCTTCGAGTGCGACCATGTCGCTGCGAATTGTGGCAGGTGACACACTCGACGCTGCGCGCTCGGCAATGCTCCGGGACGCAACCGGCTCGCCCGTTTTTACATACTCGTCAACAACGCAGCGAAGAATTGTAGAGAGGCGGTCAGGAAGCATATCGGTTCAGTTAGCAGTCTCCAGTATAGAGTGCTAACGTGAGGGAGTCAACTTTACAAAAAGATGCGTATTCATAAAAACAAAACACCCTCCGGTGATAATCACGAACGAAGAGTGCGAGCGCTTTCTCCTTTGGCGAGGCGGGTTTCCCGCTGATAACGAATGGCGACGTGGTCGATATGCACCACATACACACCCGGCGGCAGTATGACATTGCGGTGCTTCTCTCGTATTGACTCAAGAAACGACACGACGAGGTCGCTACCAATTATTTCGATACGTCGTGCAAAAGGGTAATAATACTCGCTGTCCCCTTCTCGCCGTGTCAACGTAAACGGCAGAAAATCGTCCGCGGTCAATCCGTTTCTGTGCCGCTGCAACAAGCCAAAACGTATCCACAGGACTTCAGTATTGTGCGGCTCGTGGCCGTAGTCCTTCCGATTCCCGAGTGCCAACGCTGAGTATCGCACTCGGGGTTTTACGTGAATTTCTTCCATGATTTCTCCTCTGTTGGCCGCTTTGGCCAGAAAAGTATGATGCCCGAAAATAACAGCGTTGTCAACGCTACGCCGCCTTTTTCGCTTTTCCAGGCTGATTTTGCATGATATTTTCATGCATCGCCCACAGTATTTCCTTGTCTCGTGCGTTCAGAGATGCGTCATTCAGCCTCTTTTCGACATTCGAACGGGCAAAGTCGAAATACTCCGCCGCAAGCCAATTCGCTGCCATAGCATACGACTCCAAACTATGCTCCTTTTCGACCTCACGAATCGCCGCGTCTAAGTCCTTATTCGCCACTTCTCCGCCACCCCGCATTGCTAGCCGTAAGTCATCACCATATTCCACCAACTGGTCAACGGCGCTCTGTACTTCTTTCATTTCCGCGTCGTCCACCAGCCGACTCTCTATCGGCTTCGCTACCACTTCAACCTCTTCACCCTTCTCCATTGCTTTCAACCGTTCTGCCAGTCGTTCTTCGATTGTTTTGCGCGGCTGTTCAATTTTTGGTGCTCCTTCAGAAAATACCATAAAATCTAAATAACATGCTGGTTGCGATGCTGCGCGGCAAGCGCATGCCAACTTTGTTTATTCAACTTCTTCTTTTTTAAATATTGCGAGAACGCCTCACCACCAAGTACATTCGGAATAATCACGTATGCCGCACCGAGTGCATAACACTTTGCGGCGTCGTCGGCATTTTTTACTGAAAGAATAACTGTCGCCCGCGACCGGCGACTCTTCAAATAATCGAGCACGTCGTAATTTACGTTCATGTCGAGTACCGTCGAAATAATCAACTTCGCTTTTTCGGCGTGAATGAAGTGCAGTACATCTTCGCTCCCCGCATCGCCATACATACATGTCACTCCGTCGTCGGCAAGCGACTGAATAACTGCAGGATTGTAATCAACCACTAGACAATCGTCGGTAACACCTTTTAGTTCGTCGTAAATTTGCGTTCCCATGCGGTGGTAGCCAAATAAAATACATGACGGCGGCTTTGCTCTTCGAAATTCTGACGGGTGACCCTTCCCCACCATCCACGTAAATAAAAATGAAAATCTATCGTAAATTTTTTCGTTATACGAAACAATATATGATGACCCTGTAATAGTGAGCAGTGCAACAATGGTTGCGAGTGGCAAGGCGTCAGGAATCACGAGTCCTGCAGCAATCGCACCGCCGAGAAGAATAAACGAAAACTCACTAATCTGCCCTACCGTTGTGCCTGTCAAAAATGCCGAGCGCGGGTGGTACCCCATGAACCGCATGATAAGCATTGTAATAATCGGATTGCCAATAATGACATAGACACTCATAACGACCGCAGGAATCCAGAGCGCATGAAACGACGTCACCGTGAGTTGTGTACCGAGGAGAATGAAATACATGACGAGGAAAAAATCGCGGAGCCAGCGAATTTTCGCCTCGATCTCGTGTTGGTAACCGCTGCTTGCAAGGCTGATGCCTGCAAGGAGTGCACCAATCTCAATGCCAAAACCGAGCGTTTGAAGAATTGCCGCAAGCCCAAAGCACCATGCAATCGTCGCCAAAAAAAGTAGCTCCTGCGAACGTGCGGCATAACGAAAAAGCCTTGGAAGAATCGTGTGCGATAACGCCCAAAGCGCCACGAGTACGAGCAGCCCTTTGCCGAGAGAAATGCCAAGTGCCATGCCTATCGACCCCCCGTCCCGCAACGTCGCAAGGAGAAGCAAAATAAACATCGCGATGATGTCCTGCACTATTAACATTCCAACTGCAATTCGACCGTAGAGTCTATCCAAGTCTTCTTTGTCGGAGAGCAATTTTATGATGATAATCGTCGACGAAAACGAAAATGCGATTGCGACAAAGAGGCTCGTACCGAGCGGGAACCCGACGAGTCGCCCAATGCCAAACCCAATAAGTGAGGTGCAGATAACTTGCGCAAAACCGGCAAGCGCTGCAACACGACCGACGTCTTTTATTTGTCGCCAATTGAGATTCAGTCCAACGATGAACAACAAAAACGCAATGCCGATTTGCGACATGGCAGTAAATGTTTCTGTCGACGACACGAGTGCAAGAAGCCCAGGACCAACAAGAACGCCCGTTATGATGTAGGCAATAATAAGCGGCTGTCGCAACCGCGCCGCCAAAAGCGACAACATGCCTGCAACAAGAATCACGAGTGCAATTTGCACGAAGAGTTCGTTCTGCATAGTCCTCCCGTTGCAGAAAGTATAACATAAAAAGAAAAGGGCGGAACCATGTGGTTCCACCCTCACGAACGTCGTCGTACACGACGTTTATGCTGCGGCGCGATATTTCTCCTTGAAGGCCGCGAGCAAGGCCTCCCCCGACACGTTCGGTCCCCGTTTGCTGTTGTCTACGCCGAAGCACAGACGCGGCGCAGTGCCGAAAACGAACGTGTTCGACTGCGAAAACGTGTTTTGCAGGTGCGTCACAACATCAGGACTGATATGACGCACGCTGTGCACCATGCTCCGTGGGTCGATGAACACGAACGCTTCCGTGTCACGGTCGCCATCGAAGTACGCCTCAAGGAGCACCTCGCTCGCAACGCCGCCGCTCGCGTTGACGACGATGTAGCCGTCGCCCTCAAGGCGACCTTGCCACGCCTTTCGCCCCTCGTTCTTGATCCACGCATTGTCTTTCCGTGTTCCCTCCAAAATGTGGTCACGGAAGTTGAGCGTGGCGAGGATCATCGCCTTTGTATATCCCTCCTCCCGCAGTCCCTGAATGAGGCGACTGTCCATGATGCCGATGCCGTGCACGAGCGCAGGGTCGAAACCCATCACTCGCAGCATGACATCGTCGACCTTCGCAAGCTCCATGAACTGGTGGAGTGCGCTCGGCAAGGGGTTCTCGTCGCGGCCGTGCATGCGACTGAGGCCGAGCTTCGGGTACTCGTGATGGTCGATGATGCGCAGGAGATACCCTGCCTCAATGATCGCCTGCTCCATCACCGTACCCGGAATCTCGAGCGTCCACACTTCGTGGCAGCCGCTCCGTTCCAGACGCTCGAGCACATTCGGCTCGTTGTCGAGCGACGCGCCGTGACGCTGGTCCGAAACGCACACGGCCATGTTGAGGTGCTCCGCAATGCGGAGAACGACCTCGCTCTCGGGGTCATTCTTGACCGTGAAGAGAACGACGCCGTCCGTACGACGAAAAGCAGGAATCAACGCGGAGTGAAAAGACATGGTAGTCTCCAGTGGGATGGGTGGAAGTTCAGTCAAACTGTCAAAAACGGGGTCGGCGACAGTGTCACTGAGTTGCAAGGCAACGGTATAATATAGCATAAAAAAGCTCTTTTGTCCAGCATGGGGTCAGGTCTTGGGATGTGAATTTGATAAAAAAGATCGCGAGAGCCCACAGTACGTGGGGCTCATCGCGATCTCAGTGTCATGCAGAGTCGTTATAGACGACATACGCTGACAGACGACGGAATGTGCACGTGGCAAAAGGTTGCGTTGCTGTTGTTTTCGGTACCCTCGTGCAGCGTCCCATGACAATGTGTTGTGCGTTGTCGCACTCCTGCTCGTCATGCGAAGCAAGGAAAGGCCTCTTGGCCAGCGAGGAACGTGAGTATGCACGCCCAGACATTTCCGTTCTTGGTACGGAGTTTGCGGCGAGGGGAGCGAGCTCCGCATCGTCACTCATATCTCGAACGAGCCCAAGTGTCTCGTTCATAGCGCAGATCCGCTGCGCGCAGCGTCCTAGCCATGAATCATCGGCGCAACTCGGACGAGTTGTCGGCGCCAATGGCTCAATGCATGTACAATTTACCCTCTTTTGCGTTCGAGGGTGCTGGATAACTGGATACTCACAGAAGTTTTTTGCCCATTTTGTAGGCACTCCTGTTTTCTCTGTCCCATCGTGGTTTTTGACCACTTCTCAGCAGTACTAACCTCAGTTGAGGTGCATTGGGTAATGCCATGAATCCCCCTACCGGATCACCAAACCCGGCTGGTTCGTATCGTTATCTGCCCATTGTGAGTCCTTCGGGCCGTAAGACCCTGTGCATACCGAGCTGAATTACTCGACATGATCGCCATCGCCATCGTCATCGACATCTGACACTTCATCGGTGCTCCGTAGAGTCACCAACGTGAAAACACACTATCACAAATTCGACTCTTTGTCAACCCCAGTGTGACAAAAAGTGGCTAAGATTCGCTAAAATTGTATATTATTCATAAATGTCGTGATCACCGACTGCAAGGAGCATTATTTGCTTGGGACTCTTGCGTGAATACCAAAATACGATACGGATTTTATAGTTTACACGAAAGCTATATTGTTCATTCAAGATGCCGTGTAACTTATGTACGCCAAGTGATGCGTGATTTCTGACGTTTTGAAACAAAATGATTTTCTCTTTTACTTCTGCCTTCAGTGCACGTGGAAGATTTTTATACTGTCGAATAAAAGAAGGTGCGTAGAGAACCTCCATACACTATGTAAAAAGAGTAGCGAGGTCGTCCAAGTCCCCACCGAGTGCCTTCCCCGCCTTCACCTCACGCATCGAACGCATAACCGCTTCGACGGCCTCATCCTCTGCATATTTCTCAAGCGCATTCCTCACAACTGCCGATTTATTATGACCACGGCCAGCTTTCACCATCGACTCAATAAATGCTTCAAGTGTCGGATTCAATGGAACAGAAAGTGTCGACATACCATGATAAATAAATATGAATTAATAATATCCTTGTGGTAATTTCTCGTCAACAGAACAAGAGAGTATGTTGACGCAACACCTTCCTTTTGCTATTGTTCTGCCACAAAAGTATAAATTGGCCCCATCGTCTAACGGTTAGGACGCTAGGTTCTCATCCTGGAAATCGGAGTTCGATTCTCCGTGAGGTCACCATCGCCGAATCGGCGTCCACACACAGCTCCCTCCAAGCCCCTTATCCCTCTTGTGCTATACTTTGTGCATATGAGCGTTGAACATCCTGCGATACGACAAACTCGAGGAACAGAGCGTCGCGTAAGTGCGGCGGAGGTTCCTGTGGAACCTGTGAAGGAACCAGAAAAACGAAAATGGGTGAGTCACGAAAGCCGTGACGGCATGTCGGGAGTTGTGACACGAATCGATGCTCGCAAACATGAGCGTGCGTTACCTGACTACTATCAGGAAATTAATGCTGCCGATCGTGAAGCGAATACGCCCGTGGAAACGTCAAAAGAAAAAAAGCGTGCGCAAGAAAATACGATATACGCAGAAATGCACGTCGACACACTGCTCCCCCGTCTTGCGGCAAAAGAAGTTGCTGCGGATTTGGAATCTGTCGGCCCAGAAAAATATCGTGCGTTTTTGGAATCAAAACTTGCCCTTCTCGACGTTGGTGCCGAGGAACGCGACGATACCGACCCAAAGCGACGTGAGCATGCACTCATGCAAGAAAAACTTCGTCAGCTCGACATACTTCTCAATACAAAGGAAGGCATTGCCCTCGTGGCAACAGAAAAGAACGCGCAAAAAGTTGCAAGCCTCAATCGCAACATCGCTCGTCTCGGCAAGGCAATTCACGACCGCCAGCAAGAAAAGAAGCAACGCAGCTGGTGGAACCCGTTCAACTGGAAAAAATTGTGGTCAACAGACGACGACATCACCGCACTCGCACATCAACGAGAATTTGAAATGGCAAAACTTCAGGCACTACAAAGCACACCGCTGCCACCACGCACACCCTACGAACGAAAAATCGAGGTGCACGAAAAGTATCGTCGGCCACTTATGAGCGAAACGTCGATCGACGATGACGGTGAAGAGGAGCGCGTCGCGGCAAAATAAAACCTAGTGACTTTTCCAATACTCACTTTGTCGGACAAGAAGTTCCGACGCTTTTTCTGGCTGCGCCATAATCGGTATGATGACCTTTTCCATTCGGCTACTTTGCGAACCCTTCACTAAAATAACGTCACCCGCTGCAACGGCACGGCGCATGTACGACGCCGCAGCGTCGGGAGTACCAAACCATTCCACAGCGTTGTGCGACATTCCCGCCGCACGCGCCGCGTCGAACGCCGCACGCATTTCGGAGCCAACTGCAACGAAAACATCGGCAATTTCGGCGGCGTGACGCCCCACGGCTTCGTGTTCGTACACCGAATACTGCCCGAGCTCTGCCATTTTCCCAAGCACGGCAATACGACGCTTGTAACTCTGTGCGTTCATAAAATATGAAAGTGCAACAAGTGCTGCATGCACCGACGCCGGTGCGGCATTATACGTGTCGTCAATAATGAGCGAGCCGCGTGCTCCTGCAATAGGGTTCAACCTTCCATGCATGGGTTGCATTTCCTGACTCAATCGCTCTGCAGCTATTTTGAACGAAACGCCAAAATGTTCCGCAACCGCCGCGGCCGCCGCACATGCGGCAACAACGCTCGTGCCAATACA
>CALRHD010000014.1 GCA_943359325.1 Candidatus Uhrbacteria bacterium
GTTGAGCGAAAGTGTATAGTGTACGTGCGTGCCTACAGTGATTATGATCCCAAAGTTTCTTACAGTAAAGAATGGTGCGCTTCCTGATAGTCCGGGCGTATATTTTTATTATGATACGAGGGGGACGTTACTCTATATTGGAAAAGCGACGAGTCTCAAGAAGCGTGTGGGGTCGTATTTTATGAAGGCACACGATGCGCGGATCGGTGAACTCGTTCTGAAGATTGCACGTATTGACTACGTAGAAACGCCAACGGTGATTGAGGCACTTGTGCTTGAAGCGAACAAGATTCGTGCGCACCAACCACCGTATAATGTGTTGCAACGAGATGATAAGAGTTTTTTGTATTTGTGTGTAACACGCGAAGATTTTCCGAAACCCGTGCTGTTCCGTGGACTCGATCTAGAGCGCATTGGCGTGCAGCCATTTTCAACAACGTTGACAGGCGCTGCAAAAAAAAAGTTTTTGGCTGTGTACGGGCCGTATGTGAGTGGACGGTCGTTACGGACGGCGCTCGATCTTGTTCGGAAGACGATCCCGTGGTCAGTCTGTGATCCTTCCCCTCGTGCATGTTTCGATGCGCAAATCGGAAAGTGTCCTGGAGTGTGTACAGGTGCAATCAGTAAGAAAGAATATCGAAAAATTATTCGTCATCTGATGTTGTTTTTTTCTGGCAAGAAGGGACAGGTGCTGCGTCAGCTCAAAAAAGATATGCACGCAGCCGCAAAAGAAAAGCGGTTTGAGGACGCGGCACAGTTGCGCAATCGTGTTTTTGCGCTTGAGCATATTCAGGATACCGCACTTATTTTTCGTGACGACGTAAACTACCCCGCTACTCTCCTACAACCCTACCCTCCTTTCTGTCGTATCGAAGCATACGACATCGCGCATACGTCAGGAACGTCGGCGACAGGAGCGATGGTCGTGTTTGAGAGTGGTGAGCCGGTAAAGTCGGCGTATCGAAAGTTTCGGATAAAAAGTTTTGAAGGGAACGACGACGTGCGTGCGATGGGGGAAGTGATTGAGCGAAGGCTTCGGAATATGTGGCCACTCCCTGATTTGTTCGTTATCGACGGCGGTGAAGGGCAGGTGAATGCAGTGCGGCGTGTACTCGATGCACATGGCGTCGATACGCCGATCGTAGGAATCGCAAAAGGATTCGACCGAAAACAAGATCGTCTTGTGTATGAAGAGGAAAGGGGAGGGTATAAAGAGGAAAGTGTGCACGCAATGAAGGAAATATTACAGCGGGCGCGCGACGAAGCACATCGTTTTGCGGGCGCGTATCATAAAGTATTGCGGAGTCGACGCTCAGGGATTTGAAAACAAAATCCCCGCATGGCGAGGCATCGGCGGGGAGGAGCTAGCGATATGAGGCGACGTGAATGAGGCCGTCTTCGCTTTTCGTGAATGGTACGCCGCACTGTACGAGTGCGTTTTCGGGGTTGACGCCCGAATGGCGTTTGAGGAGCACGCATCGTTCGTCGGCGGTTAGTGGCGTGCGGAGTGCAGATGCGTAGTCGTCGATGAATTGCGCGTCCTTTTCGTTTTTGTACATCTCGTAAGCGAGGACGATCGTGACAATGGCGGTGAACAGAAGACAGACAGAGAGGGGATTGAGGCGGGGCAAAGGGACTCCATGGGGCACAGGAAGTATACACCTTCATTTTTGTTATGCACAAGAACAAACGCCGAACGCGTTTTTTGTTTTGTATTGGCGATAAAAACGACTAGCAGCAAATTTGAGAGAAGTGTTGACCATAGGTGTCGCGTGGGGTAAAGTGGTGACATCAGGCACGAAGTGGGGTTCGTGCATGCAGACGGCGAAAGCGCGCGTCTGTGATTTGTGGAATTAACAGGACTTTTCACCTCGGATCGTTGGCGCATCACGGCCAGCGATTCGCGGTGGAGGGTCCGAAGTAAGTCACCGCTGCCATGTTCATTGGCACATACGTACATTCCATCGACGACAAGGGCCGCATCGCGGTTCCTATGAAGTTTCGCGATGACCTCGCCCATGGGGCAGTGGTGACGCGGGGTCTCGACGCTTCTCTGTTCTTGCTCCCCTTGGAGGAGTGGGGCAAACTTGCCGAAAAATTGGCAGGCTTGCCCCTGGGGCAGGCTTCGTCTCGTGCGTTTTCGCGGCTTATGCTTGCGGGAGCCATGGAGGTGAAGCTTGATGGGCAAGGGCGGTTCATTGTTCCGGAGTATCTGCGTGCATACGCGGCGCTCAAGAAAAATGTCATCGTCGTCGGCGTCAACAACCGTATCGAGTTGTGGGACGAGGAGGAATGGAATGCGTACGCGACAAAAACAGAAGACGACGCAGAAGCAATCGCAGAGCAGTTGGGCAGCCTTGGTATATGATCGTTCGTCACATCCCCGTTCTCGCAAAAGAAATTGTCGACGGTCTTCAATTGACGTCGGGAATGACGGTGCTTGATGGGACGGTGGGACTCGGCGGACATGCGGCGCTCATTTGTGACGCAATCGCGCCGAATGGTCAGCTTATCGGCTTTGATCGCGACGCACGTAACCTCGCTGTCGCGAAAGAACGTCTCGGCAACGACGTGCTACTCATAAACGATTCGTTTGCGAACGTTGTCCGTCACAATATACCAATGCTCGACGCAGTACTGCTTGATCTCGGCTTTTCGTCGGTACATGTCGACGACGCCACACGCGGATTTTCATTCATGCATGACGGTCCACTTGACATGCGGTATGACACGACGCAAGCATTGACCGCAGCGTTCATTGTCAACAGCTGGTCACGCGACGACATTGCGACGATCCTTCGCGCATACGGCGAAGAGTTACAGGCGAAAGAAATCGCACGAACTATCTTTGATGCACGTCAAAAAGAACACATCACCACCACAGGGCAACTCGCCGCACTCATTACGTCGATTATTCCACGACGTGGCAAAATTCATCCCGCGACGCGCACATTTCAAGCATTGCGCATCGCGGTGAACGACGAACTTGGCGAACTCGAACGTGGGCTCATCGCAATCACGGAGCGGCTGAAACCTGGCGGACGATTCGCGATCATCACTTTTCATTCACTGGAAGATAGAATAGTAAAACAATTTTTTAAGGACGATCCGCATTTCACACCACTCACCAAAAAACCCATTGTCGCTTCAGACGAGGAAATTCGTACGAATCCACGATCGCGCAGCGCGAAACTACGTATCGCCACACGGCAGCCAACTACTCCGCTACCTTTCCACTATCCTACAGCCTAAAAATATGTCGGAGGACAAATCAAAGTTTTACACGCGCATACTCCAGCCAAAAGTCATGAATGTTTTTATGACAGGCTGTATTGTTGCGCTCGGTATTTTGTACATTGGGCAAGTGAATGCATCAGCAAGCAAAGCACGGCAGGTCAGCATTCTGGAAGATACTGAGCGAAGTTTGCATGTGGATAATGAGCGACTTGCGGCAAAGATCGATAATCTTCGGTCACTTGACAGCGTCATGCAGCGCGAACAATTCCTTGGTCTTGTCGCCGTTCAAAAAGTCGTTTACGTTTCTGCAGCAACGGAAACGGTGGCGTTGCGATGATAATGGAGAAATTTGTGCTATACTGCGGCCATCTATGGCAGATGCAGTTCCGCGTCGACCGCGTCCCGTCGTCCTTATGGTACTCGACGGTTTTGGTATTGCACCCGATAGCGAGGGAAATGCCGTTACACAGGCCGAAACGCCGACGTTCGACATGTTGACGTCACGCTACCCCGCCATGACGCTGAATGCGTCTGCTGAGACGGTCGGGTTGTCATGGGGTGAAATGGGCAATTCTGAAGTTGGTCACCTTACGATTGGTGCAGGGCGCGTGTATTATCAAACGCTGCCACGTATCAATAAAGCGATTCTCGACGGTGCATTTGCGGCAAATGATGCATTTCTGCAGGCAACAAAACATGTCGACAAAAACGGTACGCTGCACATTGTGGGTTTGGTATCGGCAGGGAAGGTACATAGTTCCGACGAACATTGCATTGCGCTTTTACAATTAGCAAAGGCGCGGAAAATTTTGCGTGTTGCCGTTCATGTTATTTTGGACGGTCGCGACACGCTCTACAATTCAGGTATCGACTTTGTGACGCGGCTTGAGGCGAAGATGAAGGAAATCGGTGTCGGCGAAATTGCGTCGGTGTCGGGGCGATATTTTGCAATGGATCGTGACAATCGTTGGGACAGAGTCGAAAAAGCATATAACGCGATTGCGCATGGCAAGGGTGCGACGGCCGAGTCTGCGACGCAAGCCATCCGTGATTCGTATGCGAAAGAGGTATACGACGAAGAATTTGTACCAACGGTTATCGTGAAAAAAGATCAGCCTGTGGCAACGGTTGCGGACGGCGACGCCGTTGTATTTTTTAATTTCCGGCCGGACAGAGCGCGTGAATTAACGAAAGCGTTTGTCGTTCCATCGTTTGAAAGTTTTTCGCGTACCTATATTCCGAACGTGTTGTTTGTCACGATGACGGAATATGAAGAGGGGCTTCCCGTGACGGTTGCATTCTCGACGACGAAAATTATGAACACGCTTGCGGAAGTAGTGAGTCAACACGGGCTTGTACAGCTCCATATTGCAGAGACGGAAAAATATGCGCACGTCACGTTTTTTATGAACGGGACGCGCGAAGAGCCGTTCCCACACGAAGACCGCGTGATTATCGCGTCGCCAAGTGTTGCGTCGTATGACAAGGCGCCCGAAATGTCGGCACAAGCAATTACCGACCGTGTGGTGAGGGAAATTGGCATTGGCAATTACGATGTGATTATTATGAACTATGCGAACGCCGACATGGTGGCGCATACAGGCGATTTAGCGGCAACAAAAAAAGCAGTAGAAAAACTGGATGCGTGCGTCAAGCAAATTGTTGACGCCGTACTGCTGGCCGACGGAGCGCTCGTGATTACCGCCGACCATGGTAATGCAGAGGAGGTCCAGAATTTGCAGACACATGGGATCGACAAGGAGCACAGTACGAATCCCGTGCCGCTGTGGATCGTGGGCAAGCAATTTGAAGGCCGCGCGTCTTCGGCCGGCGACGTCCCGAACGGTGATTTGTCGTTGGTTCCCCCTGTCGGCATGCTTGCAGACGTCGCTCCCACCGTCCTCAAAATCCTCAACCTCTCCCAGCCTCCGGAGATGACGGGAACGGCGCTTATCTAGAAGCGAGTAAAAAAATAGCGCGTTCCTTTGGGGAACGCGCTTAGGGGCACGCTATTTCTTACTGCTGCTGTCCATTTTGTCGGGCGTGAGGTAGCTCGTTGCCGCGCCACTATGATCTACGGCATACGTGTAGCTCAGGTTTGCGACCGTCACCACATATTCGTCCATGCTCGCCGCAAAGGGAATCGATCCATTATCCGTGAAGATGGGCGAAGCCATTCCTTGGTATTGGTTGACCGCGACACCACCTTTTTTCCATGTCACCGAGAACGGTGCGTTCGGCATGGACTCTTGGCCTGTGCCATCGATGTACTTCGTGAGCACTACCGGACTATGGTCTATGCCCACAAAGAGATCCACATAAACGCCCGGTTCACTCGTGTGAGAGAACAACACGCAGTCACCGAGCCCCATTTCTGCAAAAATGGGTTGGAAATCTCCCATGACCATGGGTCCGCGTTTTTTTGCTACTGCCGCGTACATTTTTTTGATGAGCGTACGGTACTGCTCGTCGCCGATTTTTCGACTTGCTGCACGCAGGAGTTCGTAACGGAGCGCATCGAGCGGTGCGCCCTCGGCGTGGATACTGTCGCCTTCTCCACGGAGATTTTTTCCCGTTCCCAGAATGGGGCGGTTCAGTGTGTCGTAGGTGAAGTCGGCAGCGCTTGCAGTTCCTGGCGGTTGGTAGATCTCCGCCGCAGTTGCCATGAATTCTCCCATGATGCCGGGGACCCAATTTTCTCGCGTTGCTTCACCCGCCAGTGCGTGCGTGAGTTCGTGCGGTGCCGCATAAGGGAATAGGATCGGATCAATCTCCACGATGACGAACTTATTTTTGTCGTTGAAGCTCGTTTGCGTGGTGCCATTTGCGGCAAGACGAACAAACAACGTCCAACCACGCAATGATTCGTCCGCGATGCCCAGACGATTGTAGCTGACGTCTGCGGCGGCGCGTACCATGTCATCGGTAATGCCTGTGAGTTCGGGGAGTTCGTTCACTACGTTCACGCCGAGTTGCGCGAGGATATCAACGTTTTTTGGCGGCAGTGTTGGTGCTTGAAAGAGATTGGTGGCCGATATGACCCGCGGAGTGCTCTCCTGTCCTTTTGCGGCGAAGAGTCCCGTCACTGTGGAGGTAGGTTCCACTGCGACGGTATTGCTGATCTGCGGTGCCTCTTTTGTGGGTTTTTCGTTACGAGGAGGCGCGTCGATGTTACAGCCAAAGAGCGTGAAAATGAGAAGGATCGTGTACATGTGTTCTCCGGTTTCTGGGAAATACCAGAAGAAAAATAGTATCAAAATTAGGGGTTTCCGTCAATTTTATTATGTTTTATTATGAATCTGCTATACTATGGCCATGAAAAATACTGCCGTAATTGAAGTTTTGAAATGCTTACGAAGGAGGTATCCTGCGGTGGGAGCGCTGGAGATTGGCGAGCCGTGGAAGGTATTGGTACTTGTTATTTTGTCTGCACGAACAAAAGACGAGCAAGTATTACGTTTAGCGCCGAGGCTTTTTAGGAGGTTCGACACAATAGAAAAACTTGCGGTGGCAGATGTTGCGGCGATTACGGCAACAATCAACACAATTGGGATGTACAAGCAGAAGGCAAAGAACCTCAAGGGAATGGCGGAGCGCGTTGTTCAGGAGTTTGATGGGTTTGTTCCCTCGACGATGGAGGATTTGATGTCGTTGAAAGGCGTAGGGAGAAAAACCGCGAGCGTGGTGTTGTCGGCGTGTTTTGACGTGCCTGCAATTGCGGTGGACACGCATGTATTTCGTGTAAGCAAACGGTTGGGGTGGGCGAAAGGGAAAACGGTGGAGCGCGTTGAGGAAGAATTGTGCGATGCGGTACCAAAGAAAAATTGGCGCGAGATCAATCGTGTGTTCGTTCCGTTTGGTCGTGCAATTTGTACGCCTGCGCCGCGATGTTGGGCATGTTCTGTAAAAGATTTGTGCGCGTACAAACAAAAGAATCTTAATGTGCCTGCAAACGCAGACGCAGTTCTCGCGGCAATCGCAAAGCGTGAGGCAGAGTTTGTGAGATTAAAAAGAGAAGTAGTGCAATCACTATGACGTCATTCGACATTCGCATCGCAAAATCATTGCAGCGCTTCACGGGTGGGGCGACGCCGTTTTGGAAATTTTTTGCGCGGTTTGGGATGTACGGCTTTGTTGTCGCATTGTTTGCGTTTGCTACCGCAACGCAGGTCGCAGCAGTCGTGTCGTTGTTTTTCCCAGGGCTTATCGCGTTCGTCACCACGTCAATTATGCAGTACGTCGTGCGTCGTCCGCGTCCAACCGCAACAGCGACAAATTTTCATCAGTGGTTTTTACACTATTCGTTTCCATCGGCGCATGCGGCGGCGAGTTTTACGTTCGCGGGCGTGCTTTCTGTTGCGGCGCTCGCTATTGTGCCGAGCGTCGCGATTGTGTTTATTCCTGCCGCGTATATTTTGGCGCTGGGCATAGCCGTTTCTCGTGTCGTTGTTGGTGTCCATTATCCGAGCGACGTGCTTGCAGGCGCCTTGCTCGGCTCGGCAATTGCCGCACTTTGGGTTACGCTGTAGGCGCTATGCGAAAGCTTCAGGCGATTATTCTTGCAGGCGGAAAGGGGACACGCCTCGCACCGCTTACCGACAATCTGCCAAAACCGCTCGTGCCGATTTTGGGTCGGCCAATGATTGCGTATGTGTTCGAGCATTTACGCGCGGCGGGGATTGTTGACGTTGCAGTTTCGACTGCGCACTTGGGGCACATGATCGAAGACGCATTTGGTGATGGGAGTAGTGTCGGCATGAATGTGACGTATCTTCGCGAGCCGGAACCGATGGGAACTGGCGGATGGACAAAACTCGTCGACTGGGAAAGTCTCGATGACCGTTTTCTTGTTTTGAACGCCGACAATTTATTTTGGATCGACGTTGCCGCGCTTTTACGTCGACACGACGACGTTGGTGGTGTTGCGACGATTGCGTCGATTACATTGCCGAGCGAAAGCGTGAGTGCCGCGGAATTGCTCGTTACAAATGCCGACCGCACACGGCTCGAACAATATGTCGATCGCGGTGTGTCGCATCACCTCATCGCCGCATCGCCTGCCGTAAGCATTTCGTCGGGTTGGTATGTCATGACGCCACACGTTCGCCGTTTCGTCGACGATACGCTGCCGTATTCGAACGAAATACATTTGTGGCCAGCGCTCGCGGCGTCGGGAGAGGCAATAGGATTTTACCATGCAACCGAACCATGGTTTGATAGTGGTACGCATGAACGATTGGCGAGAGTCGAAGAATTTTTACGAGCGAGAAATGTATGAATCGAAATTATTATATAATCGCAGGAGTTATCGTCGGCATCATCGTCATATTCGGTGTCGCCAATCATCAGGCGCAACGATTTTGGTTTTCCGGTGCACGGATGGGTGTTGAACCCGTAACATTTGTCGTCACCGATGGCGAAACATTGACGCAAGCGGCGCATGACATGGCGGCGCAAGGATTGGTAAATGCGTTTTGGTTTCGCGTGTACGCAAAGTTTTCGGGCAACGAAGAAATTCGTTCGGGGACGTATGACATTGCGCCGGGGAATACGTATGCGAGCATTCTCGGTCTGCTTCACTACGGAAACGTCAACGATATAAAAATTACGATTCCCGAGGGTTACACGATTGCGCAGATGGGTACGTATATCGTCGACAAGTTTCCATCGATCTCGCTCGAGCAGTGGAAGACTGCGACAGGGCAATTTTCGCCGCTTGAATCGCACCCGTTTATTGTTGCAGCAGAGAAGCCTGATGACGTTGATTTGGAGGGATATTTATTTCCTGACACGTATCGATTTGTACGAGACGTCACTGCGGAGGAAATTATCGAAAAAATGATCGACACGATGGAGGAGAGATATCGTTCGGTGCAGCCGATGGACGCAACGGGCGTTGGCGCGAGTCTCATGCTGACGCCGCACGAGTACATTACACTGGCGTCAATACTCGAGCGCGAAGTGCGTCAACCAGAAACAATGGCAATGGTCGCCGATATTTTCCTCAAACGACTCGACGCGGGCATGGCGCTTCAGTCTGATGCAACGGTCAACTATGTGACGGGTGGCGATGACCCGAGTGTGTCGCTGAACGATCTCGATATTGATTCGCTGTACAACACGTACAAATATCCAGGGCTGCCGCCAGGACCGATTAGCAATCCAGGGGTGAATGCGCTCAATGCCGCGCTGAATCCTGCGACGAATCCGTACTACTACTTTTTGACGACGCCGGACGGGGATATTCACTACGCCACGACGCACGACGAACACGTTGCGAACAAGGCGCGATATTTGCGATAGCGTGGCATGTCTGTTACGCTCATGATTGTCGCAACCAACGTGGCCATCTTTTGCCGGACAGCAGCCACAATGTCCGATCGAGCGCTTGAGATTGTTGGGGGATCGAGGGATCCTGCGGCGGTCGTTCGTCTTCATTCCCATCACGGGCGAACGACAAGGCGTGCACAGAGCTCGATGTACACCGGCGGTTCAGCCGCCAGCCCTTCCCACTGCGCGTCACCCCTGGTGCCGCGCAGTTTCTTTTTTTGGTAGAATGTTCTTACCGTCACTAAGTGACGTTCAACGTCACTTAGTGACGGTATAGCCTATGACACGAAATATTTTATTGGCAAACGGGGAATATTATCATGTGTTTAATCGAGGTGTTGATAAGCGTCAAATATTCGATGACGCTATCGATTACCACAGGTTTATTGAGTCCTTGTATCTCTTTAACGACGTAACATTTCGTAATTTTGGTGGTGATCCATTGTTACGGGACACCATACTCTCATCTCACGAAGTTTTCGCGCAAGATCGTGTTCCTCTTGTGGATATCGTGAGCTATTGTTTAATGCCGAATCACTTTCATCTTTTATTGCGACAACGACAGGATGATGGTGTCTCCAAATTTTTACATAAACTGGGTATGGGATATGCGAAATACTTCAATCTCCGAAATAATCGTAAAGGTAGTTTATTTGAATCAACGTTTGGTGCTAAGCACGTCGAACATGAGTCGCATTTGATCCATCTTCCACGCTACATTCACTTTAATGCACTCGATCTTTTTGGCATTCATTGGCGAGGGAGCAGAATAGAGAATTGGGAGCGTGCATTTGATGTGCTTGCTCGTTATCGATGGTCGAGTCACCATGAATACATGGGTTTTACGAATGATCTGCCGATTATTGATCAGGATGCTGTACGTGATATTTTTAAGGATCCAGCGGATTACAGTACTTTCTTGAGAGAGTGGAATGGTGAAAACGAAATACCGTCACTTAGTGACGTGTAACGTCACCGAGTGACGAGATTGACGCGGCCTGCTAAAATCATCCCACTATGAAAGAGTTTGTGCTGGCGGGGAATGCGGGTGGGGTGAGAGAGATTGATTTTGCGGCGGAGTTGAATGAGGAACAGCTGCGGGTGGTGGAGGTGGGTGACGGGCCGACGTTGGTGTTGGCAGGGGCGGGGAGTGGGAAGACGCGGACGATTACATACCGTGTGGCATGGTTGTTGGCGCAGGGAGTGCCGCCTGAGCGTATTTTACTTTTGACGTTTACGAATAAGGCGGCGCGCGAAATGGTGTCGCGGATCGAGACGTTGCTTGGGCGATTTCCGCATGGGCTTTGGGCAGGGACATTTCACTCGATTGCCAATCGACTTTTGCGCCAGCACGGATTTCGCGAGGGCTACGCGCCGAACTTTTCGATTCTTGACGATGAGGATTCGGGTGACCTCATGAAGCTCTGCATCAAACAATCGAAAGTGGATTTGAAGGGGCAACGATTTCCGAGCGCGAATGTGTTGAAAGGCATGGTGTCGTATGCGCGAAACGCAAATCGTTCGCTCAAAGACGTGCTCGACGCCCGCCACCCGCACTTTTCGCCGTTCGCCGACGTCGTGCTCCGTATCGCCGAGGCGTACGAAAGGCAGAAGCGCGATGCGAACGTAATGGACTTTGACGATTTGTTGATGGTGCTCTTATCGCTCCTTCGCAATCACCCCGATGTTCGCGCGACGCTGTCAGAACAATTTGCGTATGTGTTTGTCGACGAGTTTCAGGACACGAACATTGTGCAAGCCGACATCGTGCACGAGTTGTCGTCGGTGCACGGCAACATTCTTGCGGTGGGTGACGATGCACAGAGCATTTACTCGTTCCGTGCGGCGGAGATTAAAAACATGCTGAGTTTTTCGGAACGCTACCAGAACGCAAAAATGTTTCGTCTTGTGACGAACTATCGCTCGACGCCACAAATTCTCGGTGTCGCCAATGCGGTCATCGCACACAACGAAAATCAATTTGCAAAAGAACTTATCGCCGCAGTCCCAGACGGCGAGAAGCCGTTGCTCGTGCCTGCCAATTCTGCATCGCAAGAAGCACAGTATGTCGTGGAGCAGATTGCGCAATTACTTGACGCAGACGTGCAGTTGCGAGAAATCGCCGTGCTGTTTCGCGCCGCATTCCATTCGCAGCAGGTAGAGTTTGAGCTGATGAAGCGTGGCATCCCGTACGAGTATCGCGGCGGCATGAAATTTTTTGAACGCGCACACGTAAAAGACGCCCTCGCGCATCTTCGCATTTTGCAAAACGTAAAAGACCTCGTTGCATGGATGCGCGTACTTAGTCTTCAGGAGGGCATTGGCCCCGCAACCGCCGCAAGCGCAGCGCAAAACCTCACGCAACACGATGACATCGATACTGCATTGCGCGCTTCTCCCGTTCGCGGCGCAAAAACTGGTCGTGGCTGGGAGCTCTGTCGCGGCATACTTGTTGCCATGCACAGTGCAAAAAATCCTGCGGATGCACTCCGCGCATTTGCCGGTTCTGACTACGAAGATTACCTCGAGGCAGAATATCCAAACGCACGCGAGCGTCTCGACGATCTCGAACAGCTTGCCGTGTTCGCCGAACAGTTTGCAGATGCAGCGGCGTTTCTTGATGCGGTCAGTCTTTCGGCAGAGTCACCAGACTCTAAACACCAGACTCCAGACGAGGAAAAAATTATTTTGTCGACGATACACCAAGCAAAGGGGCTTGAGTGGGATACGGTGTTCATTATTCATCTTGCGGAGGGTATGTTTCCGAATTCGCGGGCAATGGACGACGAAAATGGCCTCGAAGAAGAGCGTCGCCTTTTCTACGTCGCCGCAACTCGCGCACGTCGTCGCCTTGTGTTGTCCTATCCTATTACGTCAGGTTACGAGCACGTCGAATTACGTCAACCGTCCCAGTTTATCGCCGAGATTCCCAAAAACCTCCTTGAAGAGGTACGATTGCGATACGCGGGCTTCTCCCCGCCGTCATCTTATGTGCCGCCGACGCGAAAGAGCTGGTACGCCGCCGATGAAACCGAAACGACGATCGTGCTCGACGATGCAGGCGAATGTGTGACAAAACCCATGCCGAGCGCATTTTTACGTGATATTGATGAGCTTTAACATTGCACCGTCACTTAGTGACGTTTAACGTCACTAAGTGACGGTGAAACTCATTTACCAAATGTATGCCTGATTACGCAAAACTTTCTCTCGAAGCCCACGCAAAGCACCACGGAAAGTTTGCGATTGCGAGCACGATGCCGCTTGAAACGAAAGATGACTTGTCGATCGCGTATACGCCGGGAGTTGCGGCGCCGTGTCTAGCGATTGCCGCCGACCCGTCACAAGCGTATGTGTTGACCATGAAAGCGAACAGCGTTGCGGTTGTGAGCGACGGTTCGTCCGTGCTTGGTCTCGGAAACATCGGCCCCATGGCGGGGCTGCCTGTCATGGAGGGGAAGGCAGTGCTGTATAAAAAGTATGCCGACATCGACGCAGTGCCTATCGTGCTCGCCAGCCAGAACGTCGACGATATTGTGCACGCCGTCACCATGATTGCGCCGACGTTTGGCGGCATTCATTTGGAAGACATTGCCGCACCCGCATGTTTTGAAGTCGAACGTCGACTTTCGGCAGCACTCGACATTCCCGTCATGCATGACGATCAACACGCAACCGCAATCGTCACACTTGCTGCGTTGACGAATGCACTACGTGTTGTCGAAAAGAAAATTTCCGATGTGCGCATCGTCGTGAACGGTGCGGGCGCGGCAGGAATTGCGATCACGAAATTATTGCTTGCCGCTGGCGCGTCTCAGATCGATCTCCTGGATAGTAAAGGCATTGTCGCAATCGGTCGCGACGGCATGAATGACGAAAAGAATACGCTCGCGGCGACCATAAACCCCTCGGAAAAAACGGGCACGCTCGCCGACGCACTGCGGGGTGCTGACGTCTTCGTCGGTGTGAGTAAGCCGAACTTGGTTTCTCGCGACATGGTGCGCAGCATGAACGATCGACCGATTATTTTCGCGCTCGCGAATCCCGATCCAGAAATTTTGCCCGACGATGCAAAAGCAGCGGGCGCCGTGGTGGTTGCAACCGGCCGTTCCGACTTCCCAAATCAGGTGAACAACGTACTCGTATATCCGGGGCTTTTCCGTGGCTTGTTGCATCGCCGTGCTCGCGAATTGACCGACACCATGAAACTCGCCGCAGCGCACGCACTTGCGTCGATGGTCGCTACGCCAACTGTCGAAAAAATCCTTCCGTCTATTCTCGACGAAAATCCTGCGCTGATTATTGCGGCTGCGATCACTAAGGTATGAGTAATCTCTATCGCTCATCATCGGGATTTGGTCGCCGATCGCCCTCGCGATTTTTTTTCGTTGTGCGCGCCGTTATCATATGTGCACTCGTGATCGGCATTTTTGTTCTTGCGGTGAAATGGTTTCGACATGACACGAATGGAGAGGAAGGTGATGCATCGGTGATTGAGCAAGTTGATGGAGCCGCGGTATCTCGTGATGAAAACAAAGAAGCGAATTCCGCATTGACTGCAACCACAAATATATCGTCGACGATCACCCTTATTCCCGTCAACGGTTCTGCATCGGGTACGGCGACGTTCGATCATGTGAGCGAACAATATACGATGACTATTATCGCGACGTTGCTTGCAATCGATCCCGCATTGACGTCGTACGAAGTGTGGTTTGTGAAACCAGGAATTACCGATTTTTTCTCGCTTGGAAAGCTGTATTCTCGCGAAGACGGCGCGTGGGGACTTGTATGGCAGCAAACCGACGCGCTCGTTCGGAGCGACATTGCCGCGTTCAACAAAATTATTGTGACGCGCGAACCTGTCGACGGGAACCCCGCACCATCGCCCGAACAGGTGCTGGTCGGAGAATTCAAATAGGGGTCAGGTCTGGAATCTGGAATTTGAATTCCCAATTCCAGACCTGACCCCAACTACCTAGTTACTTATTACTTCTATGCATCTCACAATCCTCGGCACAGGCTACGTCGGACTTGTCACGGGTGCGGATTTTGCATGTCGAGGTATCGATGTGACGTGTGTCGATATTGACGTTGCTCGCATTGAAGGGCTGCAGCAAGGCGTGATGCCTTTTCACGAAAAAGATTTGCCTGAGCGTGTTGCGGATGGCGTTGCTGCGGGGCTTTTGCATTTTACTATTGATGCCGCCGCAGCAACTGCAAACGCCAACGTCGTGATGTGCGCCGTTGCAACGCCAACGAATGCTGATGGTCATGCAGACCTCTCTGCCGTGTTTGCGGTCGCCGATCTTTTTGCTGCACACGCAAAGAGTGGTGCGGTGCTCGTCAATAAATCGACGGTGCCTGTGGGAACGGCGGATGTGTGTGGGAAGCGGATAAGAGACTTTAGGCAGTATTCCAGACCTGACCCCGTTGCCGCCGTTGCCGTCATAAGCAATCCTGAATTTCTCTCGCAGTCCACGGCGGTTGCTGACACGGCGCACCCTACGCGAATTGTTGTTGGTGTCGACGTGGGTGACGAATGGGCGGGGAAAGTAATGCGCGAACTCAACGCGACGTTTATTGAGGGCGGCGTACCATATGTAGAGATGACGACACGAAGCGCGGAAATAGTGAAATGTGCGGCAAATGCGTTTCTCGCGACCAAAATAAGTTTCATTAACGAGATTGCGAATTTTTGTGAACGCACTGGCGGTAACGTCGACGAAGTCGCAAAAGCGATCGGGCTCGACCCGCGGATTGGCGCAGACTTTTTGCAGGCAGGGCTTGGCTATGGCGGAAGTTGTTTGAGCAAAGATACGCGTGCGTTAATTGCCGCAGGGAACGACGCGGGCTACGCATTTCGTATTTTGCCGAACGTCGAAGCAGTGAACGATGCGCAAAAGTTTTCGCTTCTCGACCGTTACGAACGTGAGGTGGGGAGTTTTGCGGGGAAGCGGGTTGCGGTATGGGGCGTTGCGTTCAAGGCAGGTACCGACGATGTACGTCACTCACCCGCGCTACCGATTATTACTCGTCTTATTTCCGTTGGTGCGAATGTTTGTGTGTTCGACCCACTGGTTACGGAAGAAAAAATCAAATTCCTGATTCCAGACCTGACCCCCCCATTCTCCCCATTCTGTAAAACTGCGCTCGACGCGGTGCGAAATGCCGACGTGTTGCTTATACATACAAATGCGCCAGAATTTGCTGCATACGACATTGAATCTATTGCTTCTGTTATGCGCAGTGCGGTTATTCTTGACGGTCGTCGTGTGTTTGCGGGCCGTGTTATTCCAAAAAACGTACGGTATTTTTGTGTTGGATGTGGATAACTATGCAAGAATTGTTGGTGTAAGCTTTGCAGAGGGCGTATCATATGAACAAATAAACTTTTACTTGCGTATGTCCAATAGTTTTACACTCCTTCGCACGCGCACAGGAGCCGTGCTCCTCACACTCGGTGCCGCGATGCTTTTCTTCATTCTGTCGGCAACGTCGGCATTCGCTGCAGCGCCAACCATCGCATCCGCTATCGCGAGCGATCAGAGCGGCGATGGTACGGTGGATCGTATCGTCGTCACATTTGGTGTCTCAACTGCGGATATTGACGACACGAGTGGTGCGGCCGATGGCTTTACCGCTATCGCGTTGAATAGTGGATGTACAATAGCAAACGCTGATTATACGGCATTAGGAGTTACGACGCTCACGTTTAGCAGTCTTACAGGCTGCACAGCAAATAATACTGCTATTACACCGAGTGTGACGTATACTGCGGTTGCAAACTGTACAACGAACTTCTCTATCTGTAATGCAACTGACCAGTTAGCAAACGCTGCGACAACGAACGCCACTGATGGTGCGAAGCCTGTGCTTACTACTGTGGTCTTGAGCTCCGCGAGCAGTCGTAACAGACTCAGTCTCACATACACAGAAGCAATCACGGCAACAAACGGTGCGAGCACAACAACCAAGGGTGATATTACAAGCGCGGGAACTGTTGCAGGCTTTGGAAGTTTTGCGACTGCAGGCAACGTGACAGTTGCGTCCCTAAAGAATACGGTTGGTGGTAGCGGTACAAGTACAATTACTATCGATCTTGCAGACCAAGCCGGCGCATTTCTCGTTGGCACATCTGCCACTGAACCAAGCGGCAATGTGACTCCATTGGCAAGCGCTTCAGTTGTTGACGCTGCCACAAATCAAGTCAATACTGCAGGTGCTGTTGTTGCGCCATCGGGTGGAGGTACATGGGATTTAACAAAACCAACCATTACTTCGGTCACAACAAATGATATCGACAATGACGGAAGATTGGAAACGGCAACCATAGTCTTTAACTCTTCGGTACGCGATGCAAACATTACGAACGGAGAAGCGCTGTTTGGCGGCGCAACACACACGGGTACGTTTGCAACAGGTACGGCGAACGACGCAACGACAGTATTCACATTAACGACGGACGATCTCGCAGTTGACACATCTCCGACCGGGGCGCAATTTACTTATACGCCTGTACTCACGTCGATCACTGATGCGGCAGGCAACCTTCTCGATACGGCGACGGATGGTACGATTGTAAATGCAGATATTGTAGAAACGGACGGTGCACGACCAGTGCTTGTTACGATCTCTCCACTCGACAACGCTGCAGGAGTGTTGCGTGACGCAAACATTACGCTTACATTCTCAGAAATCGTTGCAAGCCTCACCTACACTATGGCAGGTGATGCAACGACATTATTTGCGAATAACATTACCGCGGCAGCAGCAGTGCTCAACCCGAACGGATTAATGTCGGGCGCGTATCACGTGCTTACGATTAGCACCGCACCAGACGCCGCAACAAATACATTCTTCGGTGTTTCAACTGCAGCAGAGGCAACGGTCACAAACCCATTCAACTTCAACACCGCTGCAAGCTCGAGTAGTGCAAATAGCAGTACATCTTCTTCTGCGACATACGATATAGATGTCACATCGCCCAATGGTGGTGAAACATTGATTCCAGGATCAACACAAGATATTTCATGGTCTTCGAGCGGTGGTTCGGGCATGTCTGCAGTCAATGTCAACTTCATCTACGTGCGTGATGGAGTTACTTACCAGGAAACAATAGTCACAGGTACAACAAACGACGGTGCATATAGTTGGACAGTGCCAAGTATCGACACGAGCTATGCAACGATCCAGGTTGTGGGTAACGACCTTGCAGTGAGCCTTGCAACAGACGCGTCTGACGACTACTTCACTATTGGTGCGGGTGATGCGGATGCAGTAGCGGATGACGAAGATGACACGTCAAGCGACGAAGTCACCGTGCCTTCGAACGGCACAACAGGTGCATCGCCGGTAACAGGTGAAATCGAGGCTATCTCGAGCGTAAGCGCAGGCATGTACATTCGCAGCCCCTTCTTCAACACGGTGTACTTTATTGAAAATGTTGATGGCACACTGATACGTCGATCGTTTATGGACGCACAAACGTTCATGACATACGAAGACGACTGGAGCAATGTCGAAACAGTAACGGACGCAACATTGCCAACGCTTTCACTCGGTGGGCCAATGCTCCCGAACGACGGCGTGGTGCTGGTGAAAATTCAAACCGTGCCAAAAGTCTATGCAATCGAAGCAGACGGCACTTTGCGATGGATCACGAGCGAAGCAGTTGCAATTTCGAACTACGGAAGCAGCTGGGCAAATTACGTCATCGACATCCCTGATACGCTTTTCCCACGCTTCGACTTCGGTACCGACATCGAGAGCGACGAGAATCCAAGCGCAGGAATCATGAAGACACGCATGGAAGTGAACATGTAAAGCATAAAATGACGGCCGCGTAATAGCAGTCGTCATTTTATTTAACGACCCCTCCTCCAACTCCCCCTTGATAAGGGGGAGGGAAGCGAAGTTGCAGTGTGATATACTACCCATATATGGACGTCTTCAAGACGAGGAAATCCTCATCGGTGTCGAAGAAGGGAGAAACATGTCGCATTCCGTTGACCGACGATGAGCGCGCGCAGTTCAAACTCCAAAATGAAGGTCCAAAAATGTCGGAAATCACATGGCGCATTTTTCGCATCATGGCGGAGTTCGTCGAGGGTTTTCAGTTTCTCTCTACAACCTCGCGTGAGGTAACGGTTTTTGGGTCAACGCGCGTTCCGCCGACGAATCGCTGGTACCAAGAGGCGGTGAAGTTTGGTCGCATGCTCGGCGAAAATGGTTTTACGGTCGTCACAGGAGGAGGTCCAGGAATTATGGAGGCAGCGAACAAAGGTGCGTACGAAGCGGGAGCAGAATCGATTGGCCTCAACATTCAATTGCCGCACGAACAGCGTGTGAATCCGTATGTTACCCGAAGTCGAGCGTTCTACTACTTTTTTACGCGAAAAGTCATGCTGGCGGCGAGCGCACAGGCCTATGTGTACTTTCCGGGTGGTTTTGGTACCCTAGACGAGCTTTTCGAGATCCTCACGCTTATTCAAACAAAGAAATCGGAGCGTATTGCGGTAGTGCTCGTGGGGCACGAATATTGGGACCCGCTTGTGGAATGGATCAGGGCATCGGTTCTCGGGCGACTTGATGCGATAAATCCTGAAGACATCGAAATTTTCACTGTTGTCGACACTGCCGAAGACGCATTCGATCTTGTGAAGTCCTCTGTTGAGCGCTCAATTTTTTAGTAAACATTCGCTACTTCCTATGTCCGAACGCGTTCGCGCACTTGCAGCAGTTATTGCAAAGCCACATGGATTCGCCGCAGCAGTCGGTGAGGACGTTATTGAAGTGAGTGCGCCCGTCAGCAGCGCAGCGGTGCTGTACGAAAAAATTCGTAACACACTCGAGTATCAAGAGGAGCATTTGCTTCGCCGTAATGCGATTGCACGATTTTTTCAACGTCACATGGGCGAGAACGAGCTCTTGTCGACACGTGCATCGGATTTGCTTCGCGAACTCGTATGGGCGAAATATTTGCCGAACAAGGAAGTCCCCACATTTCTTGGAGATTCACTTTCGACAATCATCGCGAAATACGAGGTGCTGTTGCATGCCATCGAAAATGGCGCTGCACATCGCGAGCACCTTTCGCGTTGGCTTCTCGACGCACTCGCCAGCGAAGTCGAGCACGCCATTGCACCGCCACTACACGACGAAGCTGCAGCAAGGTACATGTATCAGGAAATGCGCGAACGTACCGACTGGGATACGGCGCTCGGCCTCACAAAAGAAGAGCAGGATTTGCGTTTGTTTATTGCGGTGCACCGCGCGCTTTTAAAGTCGAACATGGCGTCTTTGCGCTTTCATGTCTTGTCGCTCTACTACCCAGACTGGTCCAGTCAAAAAGGAAGGGCGCGGGCGGTGGAACTCGCGCCACAATTCGTCGCAATCGCGCACAAAATCGACGCCGACATTTCGCACCCCATGACGGAAAAGCTTACGCGACTCCTTCGTCGGCGTGCAGGGGTGTTTCATGTTCTTACAGACGTTATTTCGCACGAGCCGCACCATTTCTTGAGTCTCCTCGAAGAGCCCGATGCGCTCGACCGTGCAGTGACACACACCCTCAACGACCGCACAAAGGCATTCCGTACACGCCTTCGCCGTACGGTTGTTCGCGCAATTATTTTCCTGTTCATCACGAAAATGTTGCTCGCACTTATTCTTGAGGTGCCGTACGACTTGCTCGTTGTGCACAATGCGCCGCGATACCCGCTTCTTGTCAATATTTTTTTCCCCCCGTTCTTTCTTGCGCTTCTTAGCTTGACCATTCGTATTCCAGAAAAGAAAAATGCCGACGACACTATGGCAGCAGTGCGTGCGCTTGTTGTTGGTGCTGATCATCCCGTGCTCAATCTTCGTGTTAAAAAAGATGTGCGCAGCGCGTGGTGGACGCTGTTCAACATTGTCTATGCGCTGACATTCATCTTCGTGTTCGGTGCAATTGGCGTTTTTCTTGCGCGCGTTGGCTTCCACGCACTTTCGATTGTCCTCTTTATTTTCTTCCTTTCGCTTGTTACGTTCTTCGGTATTCGTATTCGTAATTCCACGAAAGATATTGTCGTCGCAGAAGGTCGCTCAGGAATTGTTGGTACGGCGTTCGACGTGTTCATGTTACCAATAGTTCGTGCGGGATCGTGGCTATCGGTGAAAGTCGCAAAGATCAACGTCTTTATTTTCTTCTTCGACTTCATGATCGAAGCGCCATTCAAAGTTGCAATTCGTT
>CALRHD010000015.1 GCA_943359325.1 Candidatus Uhrbacteria bacterium
GAGAATCACGATTCCTGCTTCGTGCAGATCATCGCGACTGCGTTCACACCTACTCTGCTTGTATTTCGCTTGACGAAGCCGTACGCGCAGCACGTCATGATTTGCCTCGGCCTGCACTACTCGTCTCTCAATCTCTTCAAGGTCATCGCTCAATTCCTTCATTGCACGCCTGTACACCTCAAGTTGTTCCTCATATCCCTTCCTGTACTCGTGGAGAATGGCAATTTCTCCCCGTTGTACTTCAGCCTGTACCAGTTGCCGGCCCATCAGAACCGAGGTCGCAAAAAACCCGACACTGCTACCCATGAGGCATCCTGCTACCAAAACATGACTATTCTTCATGTACCCTCCATAAAAAGCGTATGTTATTTCACAAAAACATACAAGGCACCGCGTGGGTGCCTTGAAGAAGATTAGTGACGCTCTGTAACCCACTGCTCGATCGATTGAAATGCGTAGTAGCAGGGGCCAACGGAGAGCAGGCCTCCAAACACAACGAACTTCATGTGTTGTGGCTCACATCCAAGCCACCTGGCAACGAAGCACGCCAGCAGAATAACGACGACGTTCACAGGGAACATGACTGCACCCACCGCGAACATCATGACATACTGCACGAGAAATTCGCACAAATATGATGGCTTCTTCTCGTAGAAGGCATCGTCGGTAAAAACGAACATGCGACCTCCATGGTGACGCATCGTTATTACAACACAAAGGACTCCCTAGCGGAAGTCCTCGAGATACGTTTGCACCAATGTCACGTCGGCACCCGCAGCATACATGTCGTCGATGAAGCGATCAACACGAAAGTCGTAGTCAAGCCGCAGCACACCACCTTCTTGAACCCAGTGAAACGTCTCCGTCCCTCTCTCATCCTTGAGACACGCCACACGGTCGACAACGAGCAGGCACCCGCTTTCAACTGCTGCAAAATACACATCGACGCCGTCTTCAATAATCCTGTCCGTTGACCCCAGTCGACGTGCGCGATCTTCTTCCATTGAAAGCCGCGCGTAAGCGTTGATGCTGTATTGATAGTAGGCACCTTGCACGGCCATCATCTCCTCGCTCCGCCTCAACGAACCCTGTAGGCGAGTGAACTCCTGTGTTGCGGCATGGAGATCTCGCTTGTGGCTCTGGTCAATGACGATGCCGACCCCAATATACGCAAGACCCACAAAAGTGAGAATGATAACCGAATCTCGTCTACTCATCGCACACTTCGATGGTCGATAGGCGGATGACGCTCACGATAATTGCTGAGCGACGTCAAGGCCTCACCTGTCAACTTCTTGAATTTCACCAATCCGAGTCCGCAGACAAGCGCTGCAATCAACGACACGAGAAACATCGAAATGTTCCCCGTACGCAACCACATCAATGCACTCACGAGCCACCCCACCCCACAGAGCAATGAGCCAGCAGTTCCTACGCCAAAAACGGTGATGATAAAAAGCAAAATGCACATGATGCCTCCCTCGGCACGAACGAATGTATTTCGTTCGCCGACACTGGGCGCGATCACGATCGATCGCGCCAAGAAGTCGGAAAATTGTGAACTAGGCGTCTGGAGTATCGCCGCGATACCAACGTGTGTCACACTCGTTGATTGCTCGCAACGTAACCTCCTTATTCGATTCACCGACCAGTTTGTATGTATACCTTTCAAAGAACTCCCTGCGG
The DNA here is from genome assembly GCA_943359325.1 of Candidatus Uhrbacteria bacterium. Classification (GTDB taxonomy): domain Bacteria; phylum Patescibacteriota; class Patescibacteriia; order UBA9934; family UBA9934; genus UBA11707. The sequence goes on from CALRHD010000015.1 coordinate 1,687, forward strand.
TGTTGCTCGTAGGTATACGCACGTTCGAGACCCTCTCGTCGCAAGCGCTCACCATGCAATTCGTTGAGCACCTTAGTGGCAACGGCCTCGTGGTGCTTTCTTTTTCCAGATTCCTCGAGCCACAAAATGAACATTGCCACACCAATGCCGATGACAATGAACTGCATGAAAAAGAAACCGATCCACTGTGCAAACATAATACCTCCATTATCGACGAAACCATTTCGTCGACCGACAGCGGGCACAACCTCGAGGGGTTATGCCAGTTAGTCGGAATGTCACAGTGTGTGCTGCGGCTGCCACGTTTTCCAGCACCATACAAGCACGAAGCAGTCGAAGAGATTGTATGCCCCGTAACGGGCTGCCAACGTCCAGTCACCTGTAATCACGTGGTCTGCAACAATTGTCGTCGATGCCCATGCTGTTGCAACGACCACCGAAAGCACACATCGCTGAACGAACGGCGACAGCACGAGTCCCACCGGCCCTTTCCATGGCGCCCCAAAGCGGAAGCATAGAAAAATGTAGTAACCAGCGAAGACACCCGGCAGGTAAAGGGCAGTGTGAAGCCCCAAGTAGACGAGAAAACCTCCCACTGCAATCGTCATTGCATTACCAAGAAGCACACCGAAGGCATTCCATCGATCGATGAACGTGTCCATGAATCCTCCTGTGGTTGACATCCTTCCTCGGAGCGAGAAAAGACCGACAGCGGGCACAACCTCGAGGGGTTATGCCAGATAGTCGGATACGCGCTAGACGATGCCCGTGAACCCGATCAGCGCAATCACGATGATCATTACTCCACACATGCACAGAAACGGCGTGTTCGTTTCGCCGCGTCTTTCATGCCTTTCGGTGAACAACATGAAGCGACGCGCCTCTCGAAAAACACGGAGACCAAAGGTGCAGATCCTGATCCACGCCATGAAAAGCACCATCATCGCCATGACGAACCCCAGCAACGATACAGGACTGTTCGGCGCTCCTACCCACCAGTAACAGAGCGCAAGCACGATACTTGCTCCGAGCGTAAGCTGCAGCATGATGCAAAAGTCACTCCAGTCCCTGCTTGCTCGTGTCGAACCGTATAACGCTCGAATTCTGTCGAAACTCATGGTGCCTCCTTTCTCCCGCGTCCATCGCAGGAAGGTGTGAAGGATAGCACCAAAAACACCAATCGTCAACGAATCGTGACGGGAACATCTTCGTCCCACGTGACTGTTCCGCTGCCTGTAATGTCGACAATTTCGCCTTCATACGTTGGCAGTGCGCCAAACGTGACGTCCCAAAATGCCTTCACGTTTGCAAAACGCTCGCGCATCTCGAAGAGGTCACCCTTCACATACGCCTGTCGTTCAGCGGCAACACCAACGACATCCATGCCGAGTTGTTCGCCAATATACAGCGCTCGCGGCAAGTGAAAAGCTTGCGTTGCGACGATTGCCGATGTCACACCAAACACATGACGTGCACGATACATCGTGTCATACGTATCGAAACCCGCGTGATCAAGAAAAATATCGTCGGCAGGAATGTCGTCGGCCAATAAAAATTTTCTCATCGCGTTTACCTCGTCGTATCCGTCGACTCCCCCGTTATCGCCCGACACCAAAATCTTCGGCGCCTTTCCTGCGATGTACAGTTCCTCCGCGGTGAACAGTCTGTCTCGCAATACATCCGACGGTGTACCGTTCGGTAACACACTGGCACCGAGAACAATAATTATCTGCGATAATGGCGCGTCGTTCGCATCGACAATGTTATTCGTTGCACGACCAATTGTGATTTGTGCGGCACAGTAGAGCGCAATCGCAAAAACAGGAATGCAGAGTATGAAGAATATGATGACGCGACGTTTACGCATACCGCACGAATACTACACCACCTCAGAAACTTCCGTCGTGCGCGTTGAGCGCAGCACCTTTCTGCGGAAGCCCGCCGCGACCGAGAGAGTTTCAGGGCTGCGTAAAAGCATGCCAACGACAACGTATGCAGCAAGCCCGACAAATGTTGCAAGTCCCGCCTGGAGAACAACGTGCCAAAACGTGTCGAGTGGCCACACGGCAACAACGGCATATTTCACCGCGACCATTGCACCACCTGCCGCCATTCCCGCAACAGAGAGCATGGCGAGTGAACGCAGAATCCGTGCCTCGTCAAGCGAACCAATACGGAGGCGAAGCACAACCCATAAGAGCGCAGCCTGCAAAATTGCCGTCAACGAAAACGCAACGCCCAATCCTGCGACACCCATGCTTCGCACGAGTATCATCGCCAACCATGCGTTGAGTATTGTGGTGCACACACCGATGATGAGTGGCGTCTTCGTGTCTTCGTGTGCAAAATACGCACGGACGAGAACATACACAAGGGCCTGAGCAAAAAAGCTCACCGCAAAAAATCCAAGAATTTGTGCAGTCGTAATTGTTGCTGCCCAGTCAAAACTTTGAGAGCCATAAAGAATGCGGACTATTTGGGCACGAAGGAGCACCGTCACCACCGTCACGGGGATCATAAAAAACAGCACTTGCCGAATTGTTTCTGAGAACGATGCGCGGAACCCTTGAACATCTTTTGCGTTTACGCGTTCGCAAAACGTCGGGTACGCCGCAATGGCATACGACACCGCAAAAACGCCAATCGGAAAATAATTGAGTGCGTAGGAAATGTTGAGGAGCGTTGCCGACCCCGCGACGAGTGACGACGCAAGAATGTCCATCACGAGAAAATTAATCTGGTTGACAGCAAGGCCAAACACACGCGGACCCATTTGTCGGAGCGAGCGGAGGACGTCACTATCCCTCCAAAATGCGACGAATGAAAATGTGTATCCGAGACTTCGAACGCCAATAACCTGAATGAGTGCGTGCAAGAGCGCGCCGAGCACTGTGCCGTATGCAAGCCCAAGTGGCCCAACGATCGGGACAAAAAATATCGCACCAAAAATAATTCCGAGGTTGTTGAGAATCGGCGCGAATGAATAGAGAAAAAATCGCTTCGCACCTTGGAGAACCGAACCGAACACCATCGAAATACTAAAAATGCATTGGCTTGCAAACATCACGCGCATCATTTGTACCATCAACTCACGTGTGACATTGGGAAAGTTTATGCCGAGAACGGGTGCAAGGTACGGCGCGAAAATCACTCCTACAACACTCAATACAGTAAATCCGATCACGAGCACCATGAGCATGCCGTTCGTATAGCGCCATGACTTTTTCGTATTCCCCGAAAAGTAATATTTGGAAAAAATGCCGATGAAGCTTGCCGAAAGTGCACCAATCACAAACAGCTGGAGCAGCATGTCGGGAATGCGGAGCGCCTGGTAGTACGCATCGGTAATTTGATCGTTGCCGTAAAAGAGATGAAGGAGAATGCGATCGCGAACAAAGCCCGCAATACGCGATGCAATCGAAAACGCGCCGACGATAACCGCCGCGCTCGCAATCGACGAAGATGCGTCGTTAAAAAGCCGCCTGATCATACGTCGCGATTTTTCCGGCGAAGCAAAATGAGCGTGAAGATGATTGCAAGCACGAGAAGCAGGCCGCTACCGATAAGAACGAGCAGCCACGGGTTATCGAGGCGGAAAAATGATTTTTCATCTTGCGTCACCGCAGCGTCAGGACTGGCGTCAGCATCGCGACCACCAAAAATTCCGAATGCGAATGTTGGTTTGGGAGTGGCGTCTGCGTCTACTTCTTCATCTATCGCCGCAATATCCGTTCCTGCTGTATTTTTCTCGAGCGCGAGCAAAGTCCCGTTCGACGAAGTTTCGTTCGACGAGGTTGCTGAATTTTTCGGCGACACTGTCGGTACCGCCACAGGTACTGTTGACGTTGCCGCATTCGTTGGCGCGGCATCTGTTTTATCGTTCACACCGTCGCCGTCGCTGTCGGGGTTCTGTGGATCGGTCGCGCGCTCGACTTCTGCAGCGTCGGAAAGCCCGTCGTTATCATCATCCGTGTCACACGCATTGCCCTGCCCGTCGTGGTCGGTGTCGGCTTGGTCGGCGTTACTCGCCGTGCGGCAATTGTCCGTAGCGTCCGAGACACTATCACGATCGTCGTCGGCAATCGGGGTGTACAGTGGCGTTGTCGCTTCGTTGTTCAATGAATTTTCGTCTGTCGGGTCGGCGCCTTGAATCACCGCACGAATATTGAATGCGGAATTTGGTACGGTAAAGTCAACGAACACTTCCTCAATCGCCCCTCCTGCCTGCATGGAAATACTTTGCGGTGCACCAATTGGCGCAGGCCCTTGATAAAAATATACTGTTGCGGTCATGTCGACTTCGCCGAGATTACGAACGCGGCCGTAAATGCGCACCGTGTCGCCCGCATAAAACGTCTGCGTCGAAAATGAGATTTGCTGTTGCGTTATCGACAAGTCTGCTGTTGCAGCATGAGAGGAAAGAGGAAAGAAGAAAGAGGAAAGTAAAAACAACGTAAAATATACTGCAATTTTTTTCAGGCTTTCCTCTTTCCTCTTTCCTCTTTTTACTAACGTCATAATCCATTTTCACGGATTCGTCCGTGCATCACGCCGGTCAACCAATTTTCCCGTGCGAGGTCGGGGTGAATGTGCAGACGAAGGCGGTATGTGGGGTGAACACGAACGACGACGTCATGCAATGTGCACGGCCGGTCGCCGACAATGTCGACCGTAACCATCTTACCATTCTGTAGGCGAAGGTGCGCAGCCTCGGCGTCGGAACAGTGCAAGTGCGGTTGCGGAATGATGACGGAGGCCGCGGCACGCACACTTCCCGCGGGGCCATCAAGAGTGCAGTCGGCGGCCTGTGTGTTGTCTCCAGAGCGTGCGGTCGACGCGGCAATGCCAAGTAATTGCGCCTCAGTTGGCGTCAATTCGACTTGCGTGTTTTCTCGACAGGGCCCAAGCACGCGAAGCGAAATCGAGCGCTTGAGCGCGCCTCGCACCTCGAGCGATTCTTCGTACGCCACCTGCCCTGTTTGAGAAAGATGTTCGCCGACCGTCAATGCATACGACGCACCAAAAAGCGCAACTTGATCCTCTTCGGAGAGGTGAATGTGCGACGGAATGATGTCGACGGGAATCGGACGCGACATAAAATTTATCTGCGAAGAAGGCGAACAATGAATACGAAAAAGACAACGATGACGCCAACGACAATGATTGAAACAATGCGAACGTCATGTGCGAACGGAAGGCCTGCAACGTTCATGCCGTAGTAACTCGCGACGAGCGTCGGCGGCATGAGGAGCACGGAAATAAGTGTCAGTACCTGGATGATACGGTTCGTGCGGTGTGAAAGTACGGCCTCGTGCTCACGAAATAACGTGTCAACAATGCGACCGTTGTGGTCGAGCACAACGTGCATAGCACGAAGTCGCTCTTCGCAAACCCGCAGTGCGGCAGTAACACGTGGCGAACGGTACGGCTCTCGTATTTGCATGAGTTGCTCGAGGACAACGCGACTCGGTTCAGCCATGAGGTCGAGAATATGTGTGTCGCGACGCAACCTGCCGAGATCGCGCGTTACAACGTCGGGAGCGACTTTACGCAAACTGCCTTCCAGTTTTTCGACACGGTGCGACACGGCGTCGATTGCGATGTCGAGCGCATCAAACACTTCTGTGAGAAGCCACGTAACAACGTCACCCACCGCACCGCTTCGTAAAAGCTGCGGAACTTTTCTTGTACGCTTTGCTTCTGCAAAAATACTTTCAAGTGACGCAATGTGACCCTCGGTGATCGTTGCGAGTGTGTGCTTGTTGAAAATAAGCGTGAATGTGAGTGCTTCGGAAATATTGCGTGTCGAGGCGATGTCGGGAATATGACATCGTACCATGTGCCACGAACCATAGTTGTACAAATGCGGCAACGCAGCGTCGCGGTCGAGAAGCGCAACGTCGCGCGGTGACATGCCGAATGTTGATGCGAAAAAATCAAAATCCGCCGCGGTTGCACGAACCGTGTGATGCCAAGTGAACGCCTCTCCTTTCAGTGTACGATACGCCATACCTCCATGGGTATTGTATCACATCGAGCGCGACTCATACTGGCGAGCAAACCACCTGCTTTTTATTGGACCGAAAAACATTATGTATGGTTCTGCAAGCGCGTTGACGAGCAAAAAACGCAATCGCCCAATTTTTTCTTGGCGACGCGGTGTAATGCCGACACGAATGCCGTTGAGCACACCAAATTTTGCGCCCTCCTTTTTTGCACGCAGCCCAAAGTCATGGTCTTCAGCGAACGTCACCGCAGTGTCGAACCCGCCAATTTTTTCGCAAACACTGCGCCGTACCATGATGAACGTTCCTATGAGATGCGGGTGGCGATTGCCCCACATGCGAACGTAAAAATTGTAAAAATAAAATCCAAGCCTATCGGTAAGTGTTCCGCGTCGAACAAAAATATCTGCTGTTGCCGTGTCGAGTTTGCGCATCGCAAAGTCCGCGATCGCTTTTTCGATGAAATGTATGTCGTCGATAATTGCATCTGCATCAAAGAAAATTATCAGATCAGACGACGTTGCCGTAGCTCCTGCATTTCTTCCAAGCGATGGGCTACCTCCATCGACAACCTTCGCCCCGTAGCGTAGCGCAATTTCTCGCGTCGCGTCCGTCGACCAACCGTCACCGATCATGATTTCGTCTACCTGCACCGTTTGATTTTTCAGCGCGTGCAATAGCATCGGCAAGCATCGTTCTTCATTTTTTGTCGGAATGACGACAGCAATATTCATATACGAAGAGCATAGCATGGCCATCGCGAAAAACAATGCGAGGCAACGCGTGAGCGCTGCCTCGTCGATGACTCTTGCTAGGGGTCGAGTCGGTGGACCCGTCGAACGGGTCTTCAGGCCTCATAATACAAACACTCCAGTTACTGCTGGAGTGTTTGTTTGGTTCTATCGATTGGCGCTATAGGCCGTTCGACGGCCTGGTGCACCCGGCGTGATTCGAACACACGGTCTCCTCCTTCGGAGGGAGGCGCTTTATCCAGCTAAGCTACGGGTGCAGATGTACATTGCAACGCCGCTTGCAACGGCGACGTTCAGTGAACGTTTTTTTGACATGGGGATTTCTACAATACCATCGAGGAGCGCACGGGTTTCAGAGTCGATGCCGTCAACCTCATTGCCGAGAACGAGCACGATGTTTTCTCCCCTCAGTGTGTCGATCGGGACTGTGTCGCCCCCTGTCTCTAGTCCGAACACGCGAAAACCATTCCCGCGAAGCGCCGCGATAACGTCGACGATGTCGCCGTACTCCCACGCCACAAGTTCCTCGGCACCAAGTGCGACTTTCGCGATCTCCTTGCGTGGCGGCACCGCAGTATACCCTGTGAAGTAAAGTTTTTCAATGCCAAACGCCGCGGCATTACGCAAAATACTGCCGACGTTGTAAAGGCTGCGAATGTTGTGCGCGATGACGAACATACGATTGACAAAACCCCTCCTCGCAACGTACAGTACGTGACACCAATGGAGTTCGCAATGGTAAAGTCTTCGATGCGACAAGGGAAACCGTACGAGCGAATTGTGGTTGCGCCCATCCCACTTCGCCACATGGAAACGCACATAACCGACACACTGCTTGCGCCGATGATTCAAAAACTCATCGACCGCATTCTCAACAACACGGTGCGTGAGGCGCAACTCAACGAAATCGTGCGCTGCTTCACTTATAGTGCAGACTGGCCTGATGTCTTCGACCCTGCGCTCAACGACGCGATTACGCAATTCGACTCTGTGTGCGAGCAGAGATTCGGCCGTCGTCTCAACGCCGTCTCAGGGCGATTCCGCAAAGGGACAGTGCGGGGCGAAGATCTGTGCGGAATGTTTCATCTCGCGAAAACCTCAAAGTAATCTCCGACGCTGCCGCTTCTGGCGCGTCGAACTGTTTTATGAGCAAAATCAAAACATCACTCTGCCCTAACCCCGACGTGTGCGGTTCGTGCGGCTGGTCGCACATTCCGTACGAAAAACAATTGCAGCAAAAACTTTCCGATATCAACGGCAGTTTTGCAATAAAAAAACTGGATCTCACCGTCGAAGATATTTTCGCTTCACCAAAAACGTCGCACTACCGCAATCGTATGGACTTCGTTATCGATTTCGAGGGCAACATGGGGCTGCGCGAAAAAGGTAAATGGTGGCGCGTTATTGACGATCACCCATGCTTTCTTGCCGACGAAAGGATCGACGAGCTCTTTGCTGTTGTTCGTACATGGACGAAGGCCGCGGGACTTACATTTTTCGATCGTAAATCACACGTCGGGCTTTTGCGCTATGCGGTGATTCGTGCAACGAGTATTGGCGAAACGATGATCATCGTCGTCACGAGCGTACCAAAAGACGACGATGAAAAAGCGTCTGTTAAAAAAGCGCTTGCCGACCTCTCTGATATCAGTCGCGCAACGACAATCGTATGGTCGATAAACCATACCATTTCCGACGTCAGCTTCGGCGACGAACTGCACGTTATTGCAGGCGACGGCGTCATAAATGAAAATATCAATGGCACACTGTATCGCATTTCCCCAAACGCATTTTTCCAAACAAATTCCTACGCCGCACCAATGCTGCTCGACACTGTGCGTGAGTTCTGTGGCGACCTCACGGGTAAAACCCTCCTCGACCTCTATTGTGGAAGTGGATTTTTTGGCGTCGCGCTTGCGAGAAAAGCCAAGCGTACCGTTGGTGTCGAAATGGTAAAGGAAGCGATTGCGGATGCGAAGGCGAACGCAGACCTAAACGGCGTCGACGTAGAACTTCACGATGCAAAAACAGAGGCGTTTGACTGGATGACGATTGGTGCAGACGTCGTCATTCTCGACCCGCCGCGAATGGGCATGCACGACAAAGCGCTCGCCGACGTTATTGCTGCGAAACCCGAACGCATTGTGTACGTGAGCTGTAACTATAAAAACTTTGCGCGCGAAATGGTACAACTCCAACACCATTATGACATCGAGGCAATCCGCGCCGTCGACATGTTTCCCCATACACCGCATGTGGAGTTGGTTACGGCGCTTGTGCGGAAGAGCACACTGTAAAAGCTCGAGTGGTACTTTCTACGACTCGCGAAGGGAATAGCACGATTCAGTCGTCGAGTCCTCTTCAGGATATATTCGAGGATCGTAAGAGTTGCTCCCGAGCGATGTCGGAGGAAGTACCCGAGAGATTTACAGTGCGCAATGATTAACACTTGTAATAAACTCCCAATTCAGCTACTCTCACCACTTATTCTTGGATGCTCACGATGGGCAGACTACCTCCCCTATGTCTAAATCTGGATTCGTTTCCGTTATCGGCCGCAGTAACGTCGGAAAGTCGACGCTTATGAACGCGCTCGTTGGCAGCAAAGTCGCCATTACGTCACCAAAAGCACAAACAACGCGCCGCCCTGTGCATGGCATTATTTCGCACAAAGAGGGTCAAGCTGTGCTCGTCGACACTCCAGGGTTCATGCAAAAAGCACACGATCCACTTACACAAAAATTGACGCACTGGATTAAAGATTCGCTCCGCGAGATTGACGCCGTGCTCTACGTTGTCGACCCGACGCGCAGCATTGGCGACGAGGAACGTGCAGCAATGCGGCTTGTTGCGCACATCGAAAAACCAAAATTACTCGTCATCAACAAAATCGACGATCCAAAAAGTCGCATCTACATCGATTTCTACCGCGACCTCGCAAAAGAATTTGACGCGTACGTCGAAGTGTCGGCAAAAACAGGTAAGGATACCGACTTGGTGACGCGCTGGATATTTGACCACCTGAATGAAGGGGAATTCATGTATCCTGAATTTCAATTAACGAATCTCTCGAACGAAGAGTGGGTCGGCGAATTGATTCGCGAAAAACTTTTTCTCCGCTTGCGGGAAGAGCTCCCCTACTCCACGCACGTTGAGGTGAAAGAAATGTACACGGCCGACAACGGAATGGTCATCGTAAAAGCAATCGTGTACACGAACGCCGAACGTTACAAACGAATGATCATCGGAGCAGGAGCACGGGGCATCAAGGAAATCGGACAGTCGACGCGCAACGAACTTGAGGCAGTGTCTGGAAAAAAGTATTATCTTGAATTGAAGGTTGAAGTCGACCCGAGCTGGGTTGGACGCCTCGAATAAAAAAATTCCCCCGTCAGCCGACGGGGGAATTTTTGTTGTTTACTCCTTGCGTGCTGCAATACCGAACACTCCGCCGAACACCGTGCCAAGCACGCCACCAATCGCCATACTCGGCACCGCAAAGTACAACGCCTGCGCCCACTGGAACGTGCTCGTGCCGATGCCGTCGACAATCACCGTCAACACGCCAACGAGAATACCGAGTACCAATCCACCAAAAATTCCCACCTTGCCTGCGGCAAACATAAAGTAAAGCAATCGGTGAAATGGATCCTTCAGCTTCTCCATAGCCTTCTTGTACATGAACATACGCAGTGCGTTAGTAGTTAAATATGACCTTTATATCGTACCCCCTTGCGCCCATTTCTTCAATGTTTCGTAGTCTGTCGACCCGCAAATGTGTTGCTTGCTTTCTGTGTTGTAAAAATATGGAACGCCGCCACACTCGTTGTCGTGGTCGTACTCCGCCATTTTTTTTGCGTTCTCAGGACTATTCCACACCTCATATTTCTCTACTGTAACGCCAAGCTCGCCCTCGAGCTGCGCCAGCAGCGGCTTCATTGCCACGCAATGTGGGCACGTTTCACCGTAAAAATCGAGTAACGCCATATCTCTCAAAATTATGTCAGCAGTAGTTTACCACCCTTTCGCCGAATAAGCCCCTCGGCGATCAGTTTGTCCACAATGGCACCAAACCGCTCGTCATCAGGAAGTTCGATGGCCTTTTGGAGCGCGTCGACGTCGTACGTCTTCCCCCGAAGCCGCGCAACAATGCGGCCACGAAACATGCGGTCCGAATTTGCAAATTTGGGTTGCGGACGCTTTTTGACGTCATCGCCGGCACAAGGGTACGAACGACAGATCGCTTTGAGCGGACATGTTTCGCATGACGGCTTTCGTGCCGTGCACACCGTCGCACCTAAATCCATGAGTGCATGGTTCCAACCCCAAACGTCCGTAGGCAAAATATCTTTTGCAATTCGCTGAATCTCGACCCGCGATTTTTTGTGCGCACCGAACACACGTTTTAAAATGCGCTCAATGTTTGTGTCGACAGGCGCAGCGTCTTTTGTATGAAACGCAAATGCACGAATCGCATGGGCGGTATACTCTCCGATTCCGGGAAGCGCAATAAGCGAAGCGAAGTCACTGCGAATACTTCCCTTCGCACAAAGCGCAATCGCCGCCTTGCGCAGCATCACCGCTCGACGATTATACCCAAGCCCATGCCACATTTTTATCACATCGGCCTGCGTGGCTTTGGCAAGAGACTGCACTGTAGGAAAGCGTTTAACAAATGCGTGGTACGTCGGAATGACTCTGCCGACCTGCGTTTGCTGCAACATGATTTCAGAAACGAGAATGTCATATGGGTCGCTCGTGTGTCGCCACGGCAAATCGCGTCCGTTTTTGCGAAACCACGACAATAGCCCCCGCTGCATCTTTCGTATTTGTTCGATTTTTGTCATACTCACAGAAACGAGCTTCCGCCTTCTCTTATGCAAAATGCTACCACAAAAATCCTCGCTACTATCGTTGTCCTCCTTTCCATAACGCTCCTTGTTGGCAATCGCCTTGGTGCCACGTGGGCGGGCGGTGACGGTATCGTTGAACGTGGAGAAATTTCTGACATCGTATTTTTTGGTGCAGATTGTTATGTGCCAAGCAATGACAGTCAACGCGAACACGCAATAACGTGTCCCGACCAATACCTCCGTTTTCATTTTGCCGACACCACATTTGCGCTAGACGAAAACACCGACGTGAGCATTATACAGAACGACGTCAAAAATCCTGTCGTCAATCTTTTGACTGGTCGCGCGGTCATTCGTGGGAACATGACGGTTGTTACTCGTAACATAAAAATTCACATCAATGGCACCGCGACACTCGTCCACTACAGCTGGCAAAACATCATCGACGTGCTTGTTCTTGACGGTACCGCAACCATCGAACAGGGCAACGCGGCCTCGTCGACCATCACCACAGGCAACGCGGTGCATATCGACACCCTCCCACCATACGATGCAATTTCACCGACAACGCTCGACATTGCTGGCGAAAATGTGAAGGCGTTCTACGAATGGGCTATACCTCAAATACCTGTTGCGTCTTCGGAATCGACACGTCTATAATTCCGTGTTCGCGAAGATATTCCGCGAATGCAATTTTGATGTGCGGTTCACCGTGCACGAGAAATACTTTTGGCATGGCACCATTTTTTGGATGCAACCATCGTGCAATTTTTCCACGATCCCCATGTGCGGAAAACGCTTCAATTGTTTTTATCGTCGCCATGACGGGAACACGTTCGTGATCAATTAGCACTTCCCTCGCCCCTTCTTGAATTTTTCTCCCTGTCGTCATCGGCGCCTGAAAACCGACGATAAGCACACCGCTTTTCTCGTCATTCAAATATTTTTTGCAATGCCGAAGAATGCGCCCACCGTTCATCATGCCATTCCCCGCAATAATCACCTTCGGCCGCCTGTCGTTGTCGATCATGAGTGACTCCTTCATCGTTAACGTCGCGCGAAGCGTAGGAAATGAAAAAAAATTGCCGTCGGGGCTTGCGGGGTGATCGAATTGCAGGTACGCCGAATACTGCTGGTAGAGCGTGGTTGCACGAATCGCAAGCGGACTGTCGAGATAAAACGGCACGCGAGGAATGTGGCCAGACTGCATAAGCAAATCCAGTTCGTATAATAATTCCTGTGTGCGCTCCACAGAAAATGCAGGAATGAGTAGCGTACCGCCACGACCAATAATTTCGGTGACATACGCGCCAAGTTCATCGCCGCGATCGTGAACGGGCTGATGGTCCTTATTGCCGTACGTCGACTCACACACTACAACATCGGCATGATCGAGCACTTCGGTGTCAGGCAAAATAGGTACGTCGTCGTTCCCAATGTCGCCGCTAAACACGATGCGCTTGCCCTCTGCGTCAATCGTCACAAATGACGACCCGAGAATATGTCCCGCATCGTTGAACGTCACGTCGACATTTGGCACGGGCTGAAACGGCGTGTGATAGCCAACACCTTTCATGAGCAACAGAGCCGCCTTTAATTCTGGTTCTGCAAATGGTATGGGCTCGCCATGTTTTCTTGCTTGGTCACGCATGACGTTCAGTGAATCCTCGAGCACGATTTCGGTAATGCCTTTCGTGGGCGGTGTCATGTATATCGTTCCTGCGAATCCTGCCTTCACCAGTTGCGGCAGTCGCCCCGTGTGGTCGAAGTGTGCGTGCGTCACGATCACGGCGTCAACAGACTTTACATCAAACGCAAATGGCGCCATGTTTTCCGCACTCGCGGTACGTTCACCTTGATGCATGCCGCAATCAATAAGCAACTTCCCCGTGTCGCACTCAAGCAAATAACACGAACCTGTAACACCTTCAGTTGCGCCAAAAAATGCGAGCTTCATACATGGGTAGTGTAGCACCTCGTCACGTCAGTCGCGACCGACGTGGCTCGACACCACACCGCACATCAGCTATGCTCTGCGACTTATGCGTCTTGATTGGACAACACATTCACGACCGATTATCGCGCTCTCCCCCATGGCCGACATGACGGACAGCGCGTTTTGTCGTGTGGTAAAAGAGGTGACGAATGGTGCGCCACTCGTTGTATTCCGCGAAATGGTGAGCGCAGAAGCGGTCGTACGGAAGAACGACAAGACGCTCGGCATGACCGCAATCCACGTCGAGGAACGCCCGCTCGTTCAGCAAATTTTCGGTAGCGACCCCGCAACAATGGCCGAGGCGTGCCGCATTATCGCTGCCGAGCACAATCCAGAAGGCTTCGACATCAACATGGGCTGCCCCGTGTACAAAATTGTCCACAACTTCAACGGTGCCGCACTGATGAACGAACCGAAACTCGCAGGCGATATTGTTCGTGCAATGAAAAAAGTCATCAATGTCCCTTTGTCCGTTAAAATCCGTTTGGGCTGGGACGACAAGACGCAGTGCATCGAATTTGCAAAGGCGCTCGAGGACGCTGGCGCCGACTTGTTGACGGTGCACGGTCGCACGAAAATGCAAGGCTACAGCGGCGTCGCCGACTGGGAGGCGGTTGGGCGCGTCAAATCTGCGGTCGCTATTCCCGTTCTCTGTAACGGCGACATTCACACCGCAGAAAAAGTGAAAGATGCATTAGCGCAGTCAAAATGTGACGGTGTCCTCATTGCACGCGGCGCACTTGGCAATCCGTGGATCTTTCGCCAAATAAACGACGTGCTCAATGGTCACGAATTATTTGCCGTCACATTTGCCGAACGTATGCGCATCGTTCGCCGCCACCTCGCGCTCCACGTCGAGCAGTACGGCGACCATGGGGTGCCGCTCTTCCGCAAACATCTTTCGTGGTATTTCAAAGGCATGCCGAGCATGAAAATGTATAAAGACGACATGATGAAAGCGGCGACGGTCGACGAACTCAACACCGTCTTCGTCCGTTTCGAAACCGACCACGATGCGAACGATGTGACGACATTCCGTCCAATACTTCTCACAAAAAAATAAAACGCCCCGAACATTCGGAGCGATTTATTTTTACTCTGCGGCTTCGTCGCCGTCTTTTGCGTCTTCCTCTTCCCCGTCTTCATCCTCATCCTCGTCCTCTTCTTCCTCTTCATCTTCGTCATCCGTGTCGTCTCCTGCATCGGCATCCATGTCTAGGGCAGGCGCCAAAACGGTAAGTGTAAGTTCTGTGTCGAGTTCCGTGGTCATAATAAATGCTCATTAAGAGTCTGTTTATAATCTTTCTGCAGGGACATTGTGATGATGTTTTGAGCGAAAAACGTGAAGACTGACGAAGCGTAGTTACCACTACGGTGAGGAGGTCTGAGCATTTTGTAGCCGAAACAGCGCACAATGCAGCCAGTGGAAAGATTATAAACAGATTCTATGTACGCACATGGTAACGGCTATAAAAAATTTGGCAAGTCTGCTACGCTGTGGATAATAAATGTATG
Organism: Candidatus Uhrbacteria bacterium; assembly: GCA_943359325.1. Taxonomy (GTDB): domain Bacteria; phylum Patescibacteriota; class Patescibacteriia; order UBA9934; family UBA9934; genus UBA11707. The sequence continues at coordinate 16,808 of CALRHD010000015.1, forward strand.
CTCACTCTCGACACGACACACGGCGGCGTGGCACCCCATGCGCTTGCGACGACCATGACGTCGCTCGACGCATATCGTCGGCATATTGCACGTGTTGCCACAGCGGACACACTCGAGGATCCCGAATGTTCCGTCGCTCTCCCTCGACTCTTTACCCAATTTTCACATAACGACTTCGTAAAATCACTGAAGAACGAAGCGCTTCGTTATGTTGTCGTTATCGGCATCGGTGGATCGAACCTGGGAACAATGGCAGTGTACGATGCACTGTTTGGTCGACTCGACGCGCTGCGAGAGCGTTCGCCAAAAATGCTTTTTCTCGACACGGTTTCAGAAACCGCGCTTCGCGATGTTTCGTCGGCACTGCTCCGCTGCAACCGTGCGGAAGAATTTTGCGTCGTGATCATCAGCAAGTCGGGCACCACTACTGAGTCGATCGCAAATGCTGATGCACTCTGCAGTACGCTCGCCGCGAAATGGAGTAACGTCACCTCACGCTTCATTGCGATCACCGACGAAGGTTCGAAACTGTGGCACCGTGCGAACGAGCACTCGATGCCTGTCGTCGCCATTCCGAAAAATGTTGGGGGTCGTTATAGCGTGTTCAGTCCTGTCGGGTTGTTGCCACTCGCACTCGTCGGTGTGGACGTCGACGAACTTCAGAACGGCGCACAGCGTGCTGTTCGAGCATGCACGGCACAGGGCGAAACAAACATTGCGCTCACATCGGCTGCGCATATATTTCTTCATTACCAAAATGAAATAAAAATCCACAACACATTCGTTTTTGACCCTGATCTGGAGTCACTCGGCAAATGGTATCGTCAACTTATGGCCGAAAGCATCGGCAAAGAACACGACATGGAGGGCAACGCCGTACACTGCGGCATCACGCCCATCGTCAGCGTTGGCAGCACCGACCTCCACTCCATGGCGCAACTCTACTTGGGCGGCCCTGCAGACAAATTCACAAATTTTATTACCCGATCGGGGAAGGGTCAGGTCTGGAATCGGGAATCACCGTTTTCTCACATCGTCGAAAATCTCGAGGGGAAAAGTTTTGGCACAATCATGTATGCCATTTTAAACGGCGTACAATCGGCATATGAAGAACAGGGCCGACCATATATTTCGATCGAACTCCCTGATCAATCTCCTGCAACGCTCGGCTATTACATGCAAATGCGAATGATCGAAATGATGTATCTTGCAAAACTTCTGAACACGAACGCATTCGACCAGCCTGCCGTCGAGTTATACAAAAAAGTGACACGGCAATTGCTATCGGAATAAAAAAATCGCGGGCCGAGAAAATGCATTACTGCACTTCTCGACCCGCACGGGGTTCAGGCCGTCTTGCGACGACGGATGCTATCGCTCTCCCATTCGAGCGCGCGGATCGCTTTCTCGACTCGAGCGAGCTCGGCCAGGCTCGATGCCTTGGCGATATCGTGGATCATCCACCTATGGGAGGCATTGATCCATACCTCTGGGTCGAGATTCCTGACTCGGCCGAAGAGCAGAGACTTCTGCTGATCGATCTGCCTCGCACGCTTTTGCTCTCGCTTCTCACGACGCGACCGAGGCACTACGCCATACTTTGACGGCTGTGCCTCGTACTGCCCACGGGGACAGACCGAGCCGAATGTCTCTCGCCGCTGTGGCGTATTGATGATTATCGCGCCGCTCGCCCAGCTGAACGGCTTGGGTTCCGCGATCATGACGAACTGAGTCGCCATGCTCTTCTTCGACGCCGGCAGTTCCGGCACAACGACCGGAGCCGGACGAACGAGGCTGCGCGTGTTGCGTTTTGGTGCGGCCGTGACCACGGGGGTCGGCACGGTACCGCCCTTGTCTTCGAATCGACGAATCGCGACGGGCGTCGCATTGTAGCTGATTGCCGCGTAGGGGTCGGCATCGACAACGAACTTTGCCGTACGGCGATCGACAATGTCTTCGAACCGATTGATGACTGCTGCGGGGTCTCGGGGCATGGATTCTCCTGTGGGGCATGGGGCGGGATTGGGCAAGTTCCAAGAGTATGGAACGTCCTAACATACCACATTTTACAGTTATTGTCAATGTAAAAAGCGGTAATTTAGGCTAATATAAAAGAAAAAGTGA
>CALRHD010000016.1 GCA_943359325.1 Candidatus Uhrbacteria bacterium
AACAACGCAAAAAGCCCCACCACAACTAAAATGAACATCGCCCATCGTCGCCATGAAGAGAGCACGATGTACACGCATGAAGACATACACTTCACATTCTACTCCCGTGCGCTCTTTTCGTGTACACTGTGAGCAATATGTTAAGCGCATTTTCTCTTCTCGCCATTCTCCTCACGCTTGTGTGGCTGTGGGTCTTTCTTCGCAACCCTGACCTTCGCGTTGAAATGAGCATTCTTAGCCTCTGCGCGTTTTTCCTTGCGCCGGTCATTATCACCGTAAAAGGTGGCGACCCATCCATGATTGCTGAGCGTTTTAGCGGCCTTCATTTCATGGATCTCCTCTTTGTGTTTTCTGTCGCAGGTATTGCAGGGACGTTTTATCACGCCGTTTTCGGAAAACATTATCACCGCCTTCCAAAACTGAAACACGAAAAACCTGTCGACGGCACACTCGCGCAAATTTGGCTTATTCGACTCTTTGTTGGGACGTTGCTGTTCCTCTGGGGCATTGTCTTCTGCGTCTTCGCTTTCGACCTCACTCCTGCCCCCGCCGCTCTTGCCACAGCAATCATTATGGCTGTGTATATCGTTGTTCACCGCCACGACCTCTTCACCGATGCTATCCTCTCCGCACTCCTCATGGGCGTTATTACCTACATCACCGCCGCCATTGCCCTCATGGGGAGCCCCTACGACTTCACCGGTCCCCTGATTGTTGGCAGCAGCTTCATTGGGAACATCCCCACCGACATCCTCACATGGTCCGTCGCTTTCGGCCTCGCTCTCGGCCCCTTGTATGAGTATGTTCGGAGATTAGCAGTCGTATGACTCACCCTCAAGAATTCTCATGGTCCTCGAACGAAGGCCAGCTCGCGGTTGACTGTATCGAAACGCCCCGCGATATTATTATTCGTTCCGCCATTGCAGGCATTTCGGAAGAAGACCTCGAAATAAACGTCAACGAAGACTTAGTGACTATTCGTGGTACGCGCCAACTTGCACAACTCCCACCACAGAGTACCGTACATTATGGAGAATGCTTTTGGGGAGCGTTTTCTCGCTCCATCGTGCTCCCATGCCGCGTTAAAACTGACGAAGCCGATGCAATCCTCAAAAACGGCATTCTCACAATAACTATTCCGAAGGCCTACGGTGACGTCAAACTTTCCGTCCGCGCCGACCATACCGTATGAAGTTCCCCGACGTACATCGTATTCTCGCGTATCGCCCATCGCGTCGCGTCACCATAAGTATCGTTGTTGTTGTCGGTGTGTGCGTTGTTGTCGTGGGGGCAAGCGCCGCCGTTCGCACCACGTATTACGACCGCATTTTGCCGCACGTGACGCTTGGCGGCGTTCCCGTAGGTGGTCTCACACAGGGTGAGGCCATTACCAAAGTGCAAGCTGCCTACGACACGATGCTCACAAACAACCTTGCGCTTTCACATAACGGCTCCACGAAAACCGTTGGCCTTCGCGTGTCGTCGGATGAATCCTCGTATGCTCTGCTCGACATGGACGTTCCTACCGAAGTGGCACGCGCATTTGGTGTTGGTCGTTACTCAAATCATAAACTCGAAAGTCAAATTTTCCCCATGCTTCACAGCCTCGGCATTCGCTCGGAGAATATTTCTGCGAACGTCACTACGCGAGAAGAGCAGCTTACGGGCATCATTCGCGATGCATTTCCCGACATTGAAACGTCCATGATGCCGACCGACTTTACGTTTTCCGATACCGATGGTGCTATTACAATCAGTCCTGCAAAAAATGGAACTGCGATAGACTTCGACCGTTTCTTTTTGACGCTCCACAATGATGTTGGCGACCTCATGCTCACCCCACAAATCATAAAAACCACAACGCTTGCGAGCGATATTTCAACCGATGACGCAAAAACGCTACTCGATGCCGCATCAAAGGCACTTTCTGCGGCGCCTTATACCGTTGCGTATACCTCCGAAAATCGGACTGAGCCTGAAACGTGGACAGTCACCAAGATGAACCTCATGGACTGGCTCGTACCGAGTAAAAACGACAATGGCAGTCTTGTACTTGGGCTTGAGAAAGAAAAAATGACTGGCTTCTTTACGGAGCTTCACGACGGCATTGACGTCGATGCGCAAAACGCAAGGTTCTCGATGACGAACAACGTCGTCCAAGAATTTGCCCCAAGTCACGACGGCGTTACCGTCAACAATGACGCAACTGCACAAGCAATTACCGACTTTCTCGGCACGGAGAACACAGAGATTCTCGTCATGGTCGATGTCGTTCACCCCGATGTCACCACCGAAACAGTCAACAACCTCGGTATCAAAGAAATTCTCGGCGTCGGAACGTCGGACTTCAAAAATTCGCCTTCGAACCGCATTAAAAACATTAAACACGGTGCAGAGAAGCTGAATGGCCTACTTATTGCCCCCGGTGAAATAACGTCGCTCCTCGAAAAGTTGCGTCCATTCACCGTGGAAGATGGGTATTTGCCGGAACTCGTCATTAAGGGAACAGAAATCAAACCCGAGGTCGGTGGTGGCCTGTGCCAAATTGGCACCACGACGTTCCGCGCGGTAATGAACAGCGGCCTCCACGTCGTCGAACGCCGCAACCATTCGCTTGTCGTGAGTTACTACAATGATCCGAGCAACAATAATCCAGGAACCGACGCAACCATCTACGACCCGTCGCCTGATTTCAAATTTGAAAACGATACCGCGAATTACATTTTGCTCACAACAGAAGTCAACGAAACCGACAAAAAACTGTACTTCACCTTCTGGGGAACATCCGACAATCGTAAAGCAAGCTATTCCCCGCCGCAGGTGTTGAGTTGGTCGGGCTACGGAGACCCCGTAAATACAGAAACAGATACGCTGGCTCCAGGCGTTGAAAAGTGCCAAGCCGCTCACCCTGGTGCCACGACGACGTTTACCTACACCGTTGTTTATGCCGACGGTACAACGCACTCAGAGGACTTCTTCTCCAGCTATCGCTCCCTTCCCAAAATCTGCCTTGTTGGAAAAGCGGCCACTACAGAAACTTTGCCATCGGATACAACGTCAGACGTCACCGAATCCCCAATAACGACGGAATAGCTATCTGACAAACTAAAAAAACCTACTAAGTTGGTTCAGCCACTAGGAGTGACGAGGATCGAAGCGAGACGACCTTCTTTGGTCGTTGAGCGAGAACCGGAGTCACGACAACGTGGATGACCAACTTGGGTAGGTTTTTTATGATGAGAAGGGAACTGCAGTCAAGAAGATATAACAGCTGGAAAGGGACCAGCCGGAGCCGGAATCTTCCAACAAATTATGTCCCCATGCTTGTCGTGACTGCAGTCCTCCGCCCACCAAAACAAAGGCGAATGAAGTCAAAATCTACCACGCAAAAAATGGCCTGTCAAGGTAGTTTGGTGGCGTATCACTTCCCTCTCTGTAGCCGATGGTGCTCAGAATATCGCAACGTATCACGTTTGTTTGTGAGATGAATGTGCTCGTCGTTCCGCTGTAAAACATCAATAAGTGACGCACGAATCATGGGATGACCCCACATTTTTGAAGACTCAAGCATGGACGTTCCAATGTCGGCAATATGCTGCCATTCAGAGCGGGTCGCCACACGCATGGCATTTCCCTGCCCGCTGATTTTGACGTTCCCCTTCGTGGGAAAATTATATTCTCGCACAAACGCTCGAACGTCCTCTGCCATTCCATCGTGGTCGTGCACCGCCATGTCCCTTTTGAACTGTGCCTCCGCGGCATCTGCCCAAGCAGTGTTCGCGGTTTCGTGGTGCTCGGCGTGGAGGGGTCGATCTTCACCGTGCGGCGCGCCTGCCATCGCCTCGCCAGACGCCGCAATTCCCGCACCAAACATTGCACCGCGCACTGCCCTTTTAAAGCCCTCTATCATACCCCCACATAATAGCACATCTACTTCACAATTTTGTCGACGATGCCGTACTTCAGCGCATCTTTTGTGTTCATAAATTTATCACGCTCCGTGTCATCGGTGACTTTTTCAAGCGACTGACCCGTGTGCTTCGACAAAATGGTGTTGATCGTCGCTTTCACCTGCATGATGCGCTCGGCGTGGATTTTAATATCTGTCGCTTGTCCCGAAACACCGCCCAGCACTTGGTGGATCATGATTTCGGCGTTCGGAAGTGCAAACCGCTTCCCTGCCGCACCTGATGCAAGTAACACCGCACCCATCGATGCCGCAAGTCCCACACAAATCGTCGATACATCGGGTTTTATGTACTGCATGGTGTCGTAAATCGCCAACCCCGCTGTGACACTCCCCCCAGGACTGTTGATATAGAGCTTGATGTCACGCGTTTTGTCCTGACTTTCAAGAAACAAAAGTTGCGCAATAATCGCATTTGCAACGCCATCGTCAATTTCCGTACCCAAAAAAATAATCCGGTCCTTCAACAGCCGAGAATAAATATCATACGACCGTTCCCCGCCACCCGTCGTCTTTTCAATAACGATCGGCACAAGATACTGTGATGCTTTTGGTGCAATGCTATTTGTCATACTGAGCAATATTGCCTGATTCATCGAATTTTGACAATAACAACACTAAGCACTGACAGTGCCTAGTGTTGATCTTCATTAAAGTACTGCTGCCAGGCCGTTTGCGAGGATTTCGAGTCCGCCAGATTGGGCAATGACGCCGTTTCGCATGACATGAATGGCGTCGGGTTTGAGGAGTTCGATGAACGCTTGGTAATGCGTGACGATGAGAAATCCTGCTCCTTGTGTGCGAAGAAGTGCAATCGCTTCAGCGACGTAGTGAAGTGCGTCGGCATCAAGGCCAGAGTCGGGTTCATCGAGTAAAGCAAACTTTGGCGCGAGTGTGAGCATCTGCACCATTTCGCCACGTTTTTTCTCGCCGCCAGAAGCACCAACATTCACACTTCGCTCGGCGAAATGCGGGTCAAGTCGAAGCTGTGCGAGATTCGCTCCCAGTGCTGACGCAAATGCAACGGTTTTTGGATGCTCACCACGAATTGCCGTTGTTGCACTCCGCAAAAAATCGGCCAACCCCACGCCTGGTATTTCTGGCGGTTGCTGGAGTGACAAAAAAAGTCCGCGGCGCGCCCGTTCAAACGCAGGAAGTAAAGTGACGTCCTCACCGTCGATCGTCACGCTCCCCTTTTCGACGGTGTACGCGGGGTGACCCATAACCGCATTCAACAGCGTCGTCTTTCCCGAGCCATTCCGTCCCAAAAGCACATGTAACTCCCCTGCCCCAATCGTAAGACTCACGCCGTGAACAATTTCGGCGGTGCGAGAGATGTGCAAGGAGGAGAAGTCGAGTGACATAAAACGTATGTAGCCTATAACAAACGGAGATTTTTTAATGTGGTGAACGGTAACAGCACACAATCAATGCGCCCCGAGGTGACGGAAACACCGAGAAGTTCGAGAAATGCATCGTCGGTGAGCACAATCATATCGCCGAGCCGTTTGCCCTCGGCGTCCTCACTAAGGAGCGACGCGGCCGCAGTCGACAATGCGCAGCCATCGCCATCGAATCGTACCATTTCGAGCACGCTGTCCACGACTCGTGCGGTAACGTGACACCGATCGCCGCACCGCGGGTTCGCCCTCTCCGCACCGTGCGTTGCCGCGCCAACCACGCCCCGGTTTCGTGGGTTACGGGCATGGTCGAGAATGTGTGGTCGATACAGCGATTCCGTCATAACAACGTTTTTCGTGCACGATCGAGGCTTTCGATGCACCGTGCAACATCTTCTGTCGTCGAATAGCCTCCAAGACTTGCTCTACATACGCCACGACGGTCAATCTCTTCGACAAGTGGCTGTACGCAGTGGTGCCCCGCACGAATGGCGACGCCATCGCTTCCCATGAGGGTCGCAATGTCGTGCGGATGGACGTTCGGAACAGTAAACGAAACAACGCCAATGCGCTCATTGATGTTGTCGGGGCCGATAATGCGAATGCCACGCAATGACAATAGACCAACGATAAGTTCACGTGTCAGATTTTCTTCATGTTCGGTGATCGCCGCGTAACCGACGTTTTTCACATACCGCATTGCTGCGGAAAGTCCTACGACGCCCGACACATTCGGCGTCCCCGCCTCAAACTTCCACGGAGCATCTTCCCATACGCTTTGGCCACGCCGAACGTCAACCACCATGCCGCCACCCTGCACCGATGGCGTGAATGTGCGTCCAAGATGCTCGGCAATATACATGACACCGATACCCATCGGGCCATACAATTTGTGTCCAGAAAACACCACAACGTCCGCGCCCCACACAGGAATATTCAGAGGAAGGTGCGGAACATACTGCGCGGCATCGACGACAACAAGTGCGCCCGCTTTATGCGCCAATCGTACAATGTCGGCAATAGGATTGACGGTTCCGAGCACGTTGGACGCAGCAGTCACCACGACGACCTTCACGTTCTGACGGAGCATTATTGCCAACGCATCCATGTCGAGGCGGTAATCGTCATGCATGGGTATCGTCGACACCATGGCACCTCGCTTTCCGACAACATGTCGCCATGGCAACAATACGCTATGATGTTCCATTGCCGTCACGAGCACACTATCACCAGACTGAAGGCGCTCGCCAATCATTTCGGCCACCATGTGCATACCATACGTCACACTCGGCACAAACGACACTTCGTGCTCTGCCGCACCGATAAACACTGCGATCTCGCGCCGTGCCGATTCGTATGCCTCAGTCGCTGCATCAGCCAGCAGGTACACACTTCGATGCACATTCGCGCGCATGGTTGTCTCAAACTGCATCACCGCGTCGAGCACAACGTAAGGCACCTGCGCCGTTGCTGCAGTGTCGAGATATGCCAAATTTGGATGTGTGGTAAAAATGGGAAAATCAGAATGTCTCATACAACAGAAAGGAATGCGCTGACGAGCATGTTTTTTGCCTCAGAAGGATTGAGCCCACGGCTCGCGAGATAAAAAAGCGCATTATCGTCGATATACCCTACGCTTGCGCCATGTTTGCATGTGACGTCGTCGGTGTCCACCACGAGCATGGGGAGCACATCTGCTTCGGCTTTTCGCCCCAAAAGCAGCGCGTCAATTCGCTCATCACCCTTCGACCCCAAAGCACCTGCCGTCATGTGAATATTGCCTCGAACAATCGCTTTCGCCCCTTCGGCAACAGCAATGCGACTCCGCACAGAGGACGTCGATTTTCCGTGATGTTCGACAATCGTCAACGCGTCAAACATGCCGTTGACTGCAACTGCCGCTATCTCGGTATATGACGCCCCGTCTTCGAGATGCACTCGATGTTCCATGCGAACGACGTCGTCGATGGTGCCGCGATGCGCAACCGAGATGTGTAGATCGTTTTTTACGAAAAAGCTGATCATCCCTTTTGTGAAACGCGTCGTCACAATTTCGACATTCCCAAATCCTCGAACGGTAATCGCAATCTCGCCAGAAATCATCAACATCCCCTGCCCTGCGAGATCGAGCACACCATATGCAAGCACGCCCTCCCCCGAAAACTCCACACGACCGACAGGAAATACGACCGACGTGTAGTCGGCGATAACGCGAAGACCGTAGTGGTGAATATTTTGCATAGAATTTGTGGGGCTTTTTACACCGAGCTGTAGCCTCAAGTAGTACTTTCCACGACTCGCGAAGGAAAATAGCACGATTCAGTCGTCGACTCCATGCAGGAATAGATTCGACGATCGTAAGAGTGCTTCCGAGCGATGTCGGGGAAATGTACCCGAGAGGCGAAGGTGAGGTATGTGCTTTACCCCATCTCCAAGTCGATCAGCTTGTTCAACTCCACCGCATATTCAAGTGGCAACGCACGAACAATAGGGTCGATAAACCCATTCACAAGCATGCGTCGTGCATGGTCGGCGTCCATACCGCGACTCATCAGATAAAATAGCTCGTCGTCGCCAATCCGTCCTGCCGTTGCTTCGTGCACCACCGTCGACGTGCTATTTTCTATTTTCATTGTCGGCAACGTGTCGGACTTCGACGCAGCGTCAAGTAAAAGCGCATCGCACACCACCGAAACCGTCGCACCGTCGGCCTTTGGCGCAACATGCACAAACCCTCGGTATACCGACTTCCCGCCATCTTTGCTCACCGACTTCGAACGAATCGTCGAAGACGTGGAGGGTGCGGTGTGGATCATCTTTGCTCCTGTGTCCTGCACTTGCCCCTCCCCTGCAAACGCCACGCCAAGAAAATCGCTGTGGCTGCCAACGCCTCGCAGCACGCTTGTAGGGTAGAGCATCGTCATTCCGCTTCCAAAGTTGCCGTTTACCCATTCCATGACGCCATTTTTGTCGACCAGTGCTCGCTTCGTGTTCAAATTAAACGTATTCTTGCTCCAATTTTCAATCGACGAATATCGAACCCTCGCCCCTTCCATGACATGAATTTCCACACAGCCTGCATGAAGCGACTGCACAGTGAAACGCGGTGCTGAGCAGCCCTCAATGTAATGCAGCTCGCTCCCCTTGTCGGCAATGATGAGCGTGTGCTCAAACTGCCCACCGTGTTTTGCATTCATCCGAAAATACGCTTGGAGTGGAATAGTGACCTTCACGTCAGGAGGCACATAAATAAACGTGCCCCCACTCCACACCGCCGCATGCAACATGGCAAATTTATGGTCGTGCATCGGCACACACGACGTCATAAAAAACTTTTCTACAAGTTCGGGATATTGCTGTAACGCCTCGTCCATGTTTGCAAAAATCACGCCCAATTCTTCCCACTCGGCTTTCAAATTGTGATAAATGACGTCAGAATCATATTGCGCACCAACACCAGCAAGTAAATCCTGCTCGGCACGCGGAATACCGAGCTTATCGAACGTACTTTTGATGTCGGCGGGAATGGTGTCCCATGTTTTTGCTTGCTCGACGTCAGGACGCACGAAATAAATCAGTGCGTCAAAGTCAATAACCGACACGTCAGGTCCCCACGTAGGGCAAGGTGCCGCAAAAAAAAGCTCGAGTGCTTTTTGACGCTTCGCGAGCATCCACGCGGGTTCGTTTTTTTGACGCGAAATCTCTTCCACAACGCCATGGTGCAATCCCGGTGTCGCCGAAAAGCTTGGTGTATGCGTGCTTGGTGTATCGAGTGCGTCGCGAAGGGCATCCATAGAACCCAATCGTAGAGGAGCGCGCCTTTCGGCACAAGAGGCATGGGAAAAGAATGATATACTGTTCGTATATGCTTCGTGACGCCATTGTTTTGCTCGACCATGCTGTGCTCGCGGCACTTGTCGACGCTCGAACACCATTTTTGAATGTGGCCATGCGTAGCCTCACCATGCTCGGCGATGTGCGCGTTGTGCTCGTCATTCTTTGTATTGTGGGTGTTGTATTGTGGGTGCAAAAAAAGCGTGTGTCATGCGCTGTGTTGTTTATAACAGTTTTAGGAAGCGAAGGAGTTGTGTCTCTCCTCAAGCACATCGTTGAGCGGCCGCGACCAGCGGCAGCACTTGCGCTCGTTGCCGAAACAGGTTCGAGTTTTCCGAGTGCGCACACCATGGCGGCAGTGTGTTTGTACGGCTTTTGCACTTATCTCGTCGTCACACGCATTAAAAATCGCCACCGACCCGTCGTTGCAACACTCGGCGTTTTGCTTATACTCGGCATCGCATTCTCTCGCCTCTACCTCGGCGTCCACTACCTTTTCGACGTACTTGCAAGCCTCCTCATGGGTTCTGCATTTCTCACAGCTGCGATTGCTATCTTAAAATTTTATGGAAAGAAAAAAGAGCATCATCGATGACGTTTTACCACTCATCGACAAAGCGGGCGCGGCAGTACTCGCAGCGCATGGCGTTACAAAGGAGCAATACGCCAGTTGGGTGTATCGCAAGGTGCAGCGCGAAATCGTTGCTTCTGTTGTCGTTATTTCAACGCTCATTTTCTCGTTTCTTGGTATTGCGATCATACAAAACATCGGCGAGCACCTTGCAACGGCATCTCGTGACGATGTGATACTCGTCATATGGTCAACAATCAGCGTGCTTGTTGTTGTTCTCGGCCTCACGGCATGGACAATGCGTCACAGCGTAAACCCCCTCGTACAAATGATGCTCGCAAAGGCAATGCTCCATGCCACCGACGCTTGGTACATGCAAAAACTTTCGCGCACAACATGGCACCAGATCGCCATTTTGTCGACGCATACGCTTGGAGAGAAAGCGGAAAAAATACTCTTCCCAACCACGCCCGAAATTCCCGACCATGTCTGGTTGCATTCTGAACGCTACACACCGCTCCGCAAAGTGCTCGGATGGACAACCCTCGGCTGCCTCGCGCTTTTCTTCTTTCTCGATAATATCGGCATTGGGACATCGCTCTTTCTTGTTGCATTCGGCTTCTGGCTACTCGTCCGTAGCTACCAAATGTACATCGTGAAAAGTATTGTCATGTTTGCATGGTTATTTTCCATCGCACATATTTCCGGCAGTCCTGCGAGAGCCATTGCTGTCGTCAACATAATTTTCAGCGTCTGTGTGACAGTAGTCGGCATTTTTTGGCTCCTCACGTCACTCGAAATCTAAAAAAAACGTGCACCCATCGCCGAAATGGCAATGAGTGCACAACGCCTCCGTTTAGCGGCTCCAGAAAACTGCGAATTGCTTCTGGTCCATGATGGGAAGCTGGGTGATGTGGTCGTAAGACGTGCCAGGGAACTTGCAGGATGCCGTCGCGCTTGAGCGATCGGCCGAAATGGTCACGGTGATCGCCTGTCCTTTGCAGTAGGAAACCACCCTGTCGAGATCCACTTCGCTCCTGCCCGTCAATGGGTTGTAAACATGGCCCCACTGCGACGGATCGACCGTGGTGGTCTGACCGCCCCCACCTCCCGCAAACGCTGCGGTACTGGCGGCAACAAGAGCACCGAGGGTGTAACGAAGTGCCATACACATGAAAGCCTCCAAACGAGTGTCGACAGTGAAACGTACTGTCGAGTCGCGTATATGCGACAAGCTAAACTACCACGTTCAACCAATAACGTCTACCACATCATGCCTCCCGCATACAATCAACACTACGCACTGACAGTGCGTAGTGTTGAAATACGGCCGCATGGACAAAATAAGAGTAATAACGTATATTCTTCACGCATCGGGCTATGGCGCAGTTGGTAGCGCGCCTGGTTTGGGACCAGGAGGTCGAGGGTTCGAGCCCCTCTGGCCCGACCAAAAAAGTTGCAACGAAGGTTGTAACTTTTTTTGTTGAAGATTAGAACGGCCATTCCATGTTGTCGGTCAGCGAGGAGATAGTGGACGACGCATATTGCGCCAAAATCGTTGTGTTTACGCTGCGAATAACAAAGTCAGTGGAAAGACGGAGCGCTGTCATGCTTCCCGCGTCGAGCACTGCCCTTGACGCATCCATTATGTAATACGAAACGCCATTTGAGGACTCAATAACGGTACCATCGGGATGCACCGCCGTATCAATTTCTTCACCAACAGTGTAATTCCCCCAGAACGCATCGCTCACATCAACAACACGACTCGCCCAGTCGGTGCCATACAACTGGAGTGCAACCTGCTCACTTGCAACCCACCGCAATACACCTCCCGGCTCCACCGCAAAAACTTTCGGATTCGTTTGAATCTTCACGAGATACGTTCCCGGACGAATGGTGACGTTATCGCCGAGGCTATACGCCGCAACGGTTGCGTCATCGACAGTTTCGACATCATCAAACGAAAGCCCCCAGCTCGTAAACACGTTCTCCGACGGGAATGCGTGGCGATCACCGTCGAGGCCGAGTATATACACTGCGGGGTCGCTGTCGCGTTTAATGAGCGTGCCTTGCAACATGGAGGGCGTTGGTGGTTCGGCACTTGGTGTATCCCCTGTTTCATTTGTAGATGCATCGGCTGTGTCGGTCGTCGTGTCGACGAGCAAAAATGCCTCAACGGCATCAAGCCGCCACTGTTCCTCCTCAGATGACGTTATTTTGATATACCGATATGCCAGGGTGCTTGGATTCTCGACGACAACGGAGGACGAAGAGAGTGAAATAGTATCGCCCGCGCTGCCAAGGCTGACCCACGCCGCATCATAGAATGTCACGTAATACTCTGCGCCAAACTGCAAAAGGTAAAGGTGGAGCGCAAGATCACCTATCGCTTCGTCGCCCATGTCAAGCGTTAAATACGTGCCGACGTCACGAAAATCGGCGTATGCGCCATCTGGCGCACCAACGGCATTCGTTGACGTCCATACGTTTGACGATACGTTGACAACGCTATCGGCATACACATCTGCGGCGCTTGCATGCAACGGCAGTGCCAACAATACCATTGCAACAAAAAAGGACGTTATCTTCATAGTAACAACAGTATACCTCAAATACATACGCCAAAGAATTTTCTTGACGAATACACATTCTCGACCTACTATTCACCCACAATTTATCACAATACGGGTGTGTAGCTCAGTTGGTTAGAGCGTTTCTCTGATAAGGAAAAGGTCGATGGTTCGAATCCATCCACACCCACCACGCCGAGGTAGCTCAGTGGTAGAGCAGAGGTCTGAAGAACCTCGTGTCGCCGGTTCGATCCCGGCCCTCGGCACCACAAAATCCTCTGTATCCGCGGGGGATTTTGTATTTTTGGCGGGTGTGGACGGTTCTGTTATTTGGTCGCGTTGCCCACCGGTTGCCCAAGATTCACGAGGATGTCACGGGCGTTCGAGGAGCGCGACCGCGTCGCGCAGAGTGTTAAAAAAACGGGGGTCTTGCCAATACATTGCGAGAGCGAGGATCGGTGAAAAATAAATGACTACTGCCCATTGACAATCCACTCACCCGCGATAGGCCCTTTTTCGCGTACATCATCTTCGAATCCTCGACAAAAGTCGAGCATCTTTTCACGAATGCGGACATCGCGAATCCGATCGACAAGTGAACGCACATGTCCAAAATAAAACTTCGCCTTCATGACACTCTTTTTATTTATGTGCTCCAAGAAAAATTGCGTTTCAATGTAGTCCGCAAACTTCACAATGAGACCCGCGTCGTTATCACGTACTTCTGATCGATCGAACAACTGCGTAAGATACGCTTTTACCTTTGTCGAAAGCAACGACGTGAGCATGTCAAAATTGATAGCCTCTATCTTTTTCGCGTGCTCTTTTATATCTGGACGACGGCGTGAAAGTGGTGCGGCAATATCCCCGCCAAACAACTCGCCGAGGTCGTGCACCATACACATTTTTATCACTGCATTGGTATCAATGAGTTGTTCCGTTTCATTGATATACTCACACAACATCCATGCCGTCATGGTGACTAAATAATGGTGCTCTGCAAGATTACTCGTCTCGTGTGCACGAACCCCTGTCAAAAAATAACCATATTGTGGTTGTTCGCGTGTTATCTGAAGTACGGATAAAAACCTGGCAAGTGTACGCATAAACAAATAGACCATCTCACACGCTTCGTTCTTTCTCTATTCTTTGATCAAGCTCGTTCATGGATTTTTGAAACTGTACAGGGAGATCGATTTTATATTTATCCGCTAAGACCAATATCACCCACAAGCAATCCGCAAGTTCATGTGCAAGCTTTTCGTCAATATTGTCCATCGTACGCAGCCCATGTTTTGCCATGATTATTTTTGACAAATCGCCCACATCTCCAACGAACCCAGACATGATGTCTTGGTCGGTCCACGTCCTCCCACGCTCCACATTGAGCTTGTCATAGTGTGCCCGAACTTCGATAGCTCTCTTGAGTAAATCCTCAAATTCCATAGGTCATTTTTTTACAAAGAGTATGGCATGGAAGCAATGTTGACAATACCATGAATTTACCGTTTGATGGGTATGGATTGCACGAATGCATATTCCTAGGAGGTAAACGTGACCATAAAAAATGCGGGAATTGCGCCTGTGGCGCCATACACGCCAAACAAACGCCCGACGATCATCTTCTCGATCGGTCCAAACTGCCCTGTGCGATGCGAAGGTTGCTACAACCATTTTGGGGATACTGCCCAGCATGGAGGTCTCGTTACTGCAGATGAAGTTGCAACATTTGCCAAACGTGCGAAAATTGCTGGTCTCGCTCAAGCAACAGTCGCGGGTGGTGATCCGCTCTTCCACCCCGAGATCGTACGCATTCTTCAAAGATTCAAAGCCATGGGTCTGCGGGTAAAACTCGACACCGTTGGTACATCCTTCCTCGGAGAGGCAAAAATCGTCTTCAAAGGTAAAGGAGTCACGCCCGCAGTAGCCGTAGCGGATATTGCACCATATGTCGATTTTGTAAACGTACCACTCGACGGTTCGTCACAAAAAACACTAGGGGCATTCAGAAAGGGTCGCCCCCACCTCTTCGACGAAACACGGAAAATCACCTCAATGCTCCGTGCTCACCATGTGCACTTTGGGTACAATACCGTGGCGAACACAAGTAATATCCATGAGCTTGAAGCAATACGTACCATTGCAGAAGAAGACGGGGCAGACGAATGGCAGGTATTCGAGTATGACCCGAAAGGGCCAAACCCTTCACGGGAAAAAGATGCGCTCACACTGCACACAGGGGAATTCGAAGCTGCAGTTCTGCGTATACCACCCTCACAAAGCAACATGAAGGTAGATTTCAAAAATCTCCAAGATCGAACGGGTGCATATTTCCTGATCGACGACTCCGGTCATGCGTGGAAACCGTCAGGAGCAGGACAGCGCTTCATCGTCGGCCATATCATCAACGATCAAAACGAAGTAATCGACGCGTGGGAGCGTCATGTCATCGAAATGCATCAAGAACCATAGCCCTTGACCTGCTCAGGTTGGGGCTCTTTGTTTACACACAAAAACAAAAACAACCCTTTCGGGCGCTTTGCATGTAAAGACTCGTACAAACTATCAACAACTCTGTGATTACAACGTCCCGACATTCTTTCGAATGACTCGACCTTAAAAGGGTTTCATCCCTAGAAAGGAGGTGATCCATCCACAGCTTCCGCTACGGATGCCTTGTTACGACTTCGTCCCTATCGCTGGTCCTGCCTTCCGACGCTAAAAAGCGACGTTCGGGCATTACCAACTCTCTTGACGTGACGGGCGGTGAGTACAAGACCCGAGAACGTATTCAAGGCGGCGTTATGATCCGCCTTTACTAGCGATTCCGGCTTCACGGAGTCGAGTTGCAGACTCCGATCCGAACTGAGACCGGTTTTCTGAGATTCGCACTGCCTTGCGGCTTAGCATCCCTCTGTACCGGCCATTGTATCATGCGTGTTGCCCTGGACGTAAGGGCCATGCTGACTTGACGTCGTCCCTTCCTTCCTCCTCCTTGCGAAGGCAGTCTCGTGTGAAAGTATAACACACGACAGGGGTTGCGCTCGTTACCCCACTTAAGGGTACACCTCACGGCACGAGCTGACGACAGCCATGCAGCACCTACATAGCAATCTCGAAGACGATATCTGTTTCCAAATATCCACAGCTATATTTCAAGCCCAGGTAAGGTTTCTCGCGTTGTATCGAATTAAACCGCATGATCCACCGCTTGTGCGGGTCCCCGTCTATTCCTTTGAGTTTTAGTCTTGCGACCGTACTTCCCAGGCGGGCTACTTAACGCGTTAGCTTGTTTCGTCGACTCTGAGAGGGTCGATACTCCCAAAATCTAGTAGCCATAGTTTACGGCGTGGACTACAGGGGTATCTAATCCCTTTCGCTCCCCACGCTTTCGTTCTTGAGTGTCAGTAGCGTTCCAGTAAGCTGCCTTCGCCTTTGGTGTTCTACCCAATATTAACGCATTTTACCGCTACACTGGGCATTCCGCTTACCTCTCCCGCACTCTAGCCTTGCAGTATCACCTGCAGCCTCCAGGTTAAGCCTGAAGATTTAACAAATGACTTACAAAACCACCTACGAACTCTTTACGCCCAATAAATCCGGATAACGCTTGGGGTCTCTGTATTACCGCTGCTGCTGGCACAGAGTTAGCAACCCCTTATTCTGCAGGTACTGTCATGATTCATCCCTGCTAAAAGTCGTTTACGACCCGAAGGCCTTCTTCCGACACGCGGCGTCGCTCCATCACACTTTCGTGCATTGTGGAATATTCGCGACTGCAGCCACCCGTAGGTGTCTGGGCAGTGTCTCAGTCCCAGTGAGCCAGGTCACGCTCTCGCGCCTGGTATCCGTCATAGCCTTGGTGGGCTTTTACTCCGCCAACTAGCTGATGGACCATAGGCCCCTCTCGATCCGATAAATCTTTCAATGGGAATGCCTTGCGGCCCCCCATCCATATCGTGTATTAGCCAAAGTTTCCCTTGGTTGTTCACGAGATCGAGGTAGGTTACCAATGTGTTACGCTCCCGTTTGCCACTCATTTACCAATGTATTGCTACACTAATATCTGCGTTCGACTTGCATGCCTTAGCCACGCCGCCAGCGTTCATCCTGAGCCAGGATCAAACTCTCAATTATATTACTCGTATTGCTACGAGCATCGGCTGGCATCGTTCCTTGCGGAATGATGACCAATTGTCTTTCGACGTTTGGATTTTGATGGACGTTGTAATCACGCAATCGTTGATTGACGTGAACAATGTTTCTGTTTGTGTTCGTCTTTTTATTTAATTGTGAACGACCGGAGGTGTGGAAGGAATCGCTTTCTTCGACGGGCGCAACTGTACCCGACGCCATAGTGACTGTCAAGCAAATGCAGACCCACTTTCTGTAAACAAAAAAGAGGCTGCGCTAAGCCTCTTTTTTCATGTGCTCAATCCGCCATTTTCGTATTGCCTTGTGGTCTCCTGAAAGCAAAACTTCAGGAACCTTCCACCCTACACCTTCTTCTTTTTTATACACCTCCGGTTTTGTGTATTGTGGATATTCAAGCAACCCATCGTCACCATGCGACTCTTCCGCCAATGTTTCAACATTCCCAAGCACTCCAGGAATAAGTCGTACAATTGCGTCGATCATTACGAGCGCCGGCAATTCACCGCCCGTCAGCACATAGTCGCCAATCGACAATGCTTCGTCTGCCACAAATTCTTCCACACGATGGTCGACACCCTCGTACCGCCCACACAAAAATATCAGCGTGTCATATTCCGAAAGTCGCTTTGCATCTGCCTGCGTAAACCGCTTTCCCGACGCCGACGTCAGCACTACACGTATTTTTGACTTTCGGCTTTTCCCCCTCACCTTTTTCACTGCCCTATCAAACGCCTGCACACCCATCACCATCCCTGCCCCGCCGCCGTAAGGGCTGTCGTCGACTTTACGATGTTTGTTGTCGGCGTACTCACGCAGATCGTGTGCAATAATTTTTGCCAATTTCTTCTTTTGCGCCCGACCCAAAATAGAAGCCTCTGCATACGGCGTCACTGCTTCAGGAAATATGGTAACGATGTGGAAAGTTTTCATGTTCTCATGATAAACCAAAACCGTGAGGCTTGCTCACGGTTGCGGCCGTGTAACTAGAACGTAAGACTGTCGACCTGCGTGGTATCCATGTCTTCTTGGCGGCGTGGAACAGGCGCTTCCTCATGCTGTGGAGCAGATACGGCAGGAGCGGCACCTTCAACTTTCTTTTCGCCAAACCCGCGTCCCGACGCGTCATGAATACGGAAACCGATGCGCGTATTGCTCTTTGCGGCGATCGGGCGAAGCATGGTGCGGAATGCATCCGCAGTTGCACCTTTTCCGCCGATGACGTGCCCCATGTCTTCAGGGTTCACATGTAAAACGAGTAATACGCCCTGACTGTCCACTGTGCGTTCCACCCACACGTCTGTCGGATGGTTCACGATTGCTTTTGCAACGAACTCCACGAACTCTTGGTCAAACTCCATAAACGGTAATTAATTTCAACAGCGGCATTATACCAAATTCTTCGCTTTCTCGGCAATCTTCTTTGCGCGACTCGCCGTAATCGACACTTTGCGAAGTTTATCGCCTTTTATAAGACCAAAGTCAATAAACAGATTGCGCATCGTTGCCGAGGGCTGTGCACCCTTACTCAACCAATACGTGACACGTTCGCTATTGATGACCGCATCTTTACGGTCGAGACGCGGATTGTAGTTGCCGAGTACTTCAATTGCGGGAGACCACGGATCGCGATTGCTCTCTTGGAGCACAATGCGATAGTATGGCTGCTTCTTTTTTCCCGTTCGGGACATGCGGATAGTCAACATAGTGAAAGTAAAGTATGAAAAGTTGGCTAGAGAGTAACTTTTGACTCTTTCTTTGTCAACCCCTGTAGGGGCAATTCAAAATCTGTTATACTGCTCACATATGATAATCATCGGCATTGT
>CALRHD010000017.1 GCA_943359325.1 Candidatus Uhrbacteria bacterium
TGGCGGGACGGACGGGACTCGAACCCGCAACTTCTGCCGTGACAGGGCAGTGCTCTAACCAATTGAACTACCGTCCCACGATTCTCAATCGCGGCGATAGTGTAGCAATCAGCCCGTAAAGACGCAAGAGTATAGATTGTGCTACAATCATAAAAGAAATGTAATCTATTTTTATGGCCAAGGGGAAAAACGCGCGCAAAGAAGTGAAGAAGAAAAAGAAAGACGCAAAAAAGTAACATGCAGTCTCCCACGCTCCCGAAACGCCTCCTGCCCTTTTTTATGTTTGCTGCAGGGGCAATAACTGCAGCACTTATTATTTTTACGTTCAACAAAAAATCAGTGCTCAGTAATGCTGGCGTAATGTTACGAGATTCTACAACGCCGTTTATTTTTATTGAACCACTGCTTGCATGTGACGTAGGGTCGACACTCGAATCTCCATCGCTTGCTGCATTGAAATCTACATTCACCAAACGAATACAAAGCGCCACGATGGGCGGGAGTATTGTTGATGCATCTATTTACTTTAGGACACTCAGCACCGGAGAATGGACTGCGATAAATATCGACACAAATTATGCACCTGCGAGTCTCATGAAAGTACCTATTCTCATGGCATACTTGAAACAGGCAGAGTCAACTCCCGATCTGCTTGCATACAAAGTAACCGTCACCGAAGACCCTGCACCAAATACCGAACAAGAGATAGCGCCTGCCAACCGTGTGGAAGTCGGCGAAACGTATACAATCGAGGATCTTTTGCAGCTCATGGCTGCACAGTCGGACAACCGTGCGTTAAACATTCTCATGCGTGGCGTGAACATTGATATTCTCGACGAAATTCTTGACGATCTTGGCGTCCCCATTCCCGATGAACAGGAAAACTACACCATTAATCCGCGACTTTATTCACGCTTTTTTCGCATCCTTTACAACGCAACATACCTGAATGACGCAATGTCAGAACGAGCGCTACGCATTTTGTCACAGGCCAGCTTTACGGAAGGATTGCAAGCGGGTGTTCCTTCTGGTGTGGCCGTCGCGCACAAATTTGGCGAAGCAGCTACAACACTGACAAGTGGTGCTCCCGCACACGAACTACACGACTGCGGTATTGTATATGCACCACAACCCTACGCACTCTGCGTCATGACCAAAGGAGCCAACGCTACCGCGCTTGCAACATTTATTGCAGACATCAGTGACGCAGCGTACACCTTTTCTCTCCACGAGAAATGACAACGACGCACATCTTATCGAATCACCCCTCCCCATTCGACAACAGAGAAACCGTGGCGAGCAGGAACGGGCGAGAGACGCGGAGGGTTCTGTGCAATCTGCGATGTCAACGGTGAAAAGTCCATGAGAATACGGAGTGTCGTGTCGGGTTTCATAGAAAGTATCATTGGCGCGATAGTATTCATCACGCTTGTGCCATGAAAGCCAACTTTGTAGTACGGCGAGCCTTGCATACGCGGCTCCCAAAATTCCATAAAGTCAGCAGACTCTTTTGCGTTCAGCCCAAGTTGCGCAAGTGTTTTCACTAAGAATGCGTGAACATCCGCCTCTGCAACAACCCAAAACTGTTTTGGCGATTCGTAGTAGCCGCCACGACCCTCCCAAAATAGATATGGATATGTTTTGCCGTCGGCCTTGTTGACGAGACTGCCATCTTGGTGCGCGATGACATTCCAGCCGTTGCCGTACGCGGGTTCAGTTTTTGTAAACCCACCTTGTGGCGCAAGGCGCACACTGATGTCGGTTGTTGTGGGCGGGTACAAATAGATAACAGGTTTGCCGCATTCTCCTGGAGCGATAACGCTCGTCGAGATAAAGCGAATAGTGCGACCAAGTGCGTCCTTATAGTAGAAGACGGGACGAATTGCACCAAACGCCGCAATACTCATGTCGGCATTTGCATCTTGGTTCGTTTGAAACCATTTCCAATTGTCGTACAAATCTTCAATCGCGGAGTCACCATAATCTTTTGGCGTATAGATGACGATTGACGCGTCGTTCGTCGCGTGACCAGATGCAACAAGCTCGGGAATGTCCGTAACGACATCGGTTGCCGACGAATATCCACAACCGCCGACAACAGCCTTGTTGTATGTTTGTGTGACCAGAGTACCGTCGTCCCACAAAATATCGGGATAGCTATTCGTTTTTTCGTCACCCACTACCCAAAATGGTACATCAAGGTCGTACCACACCAAACGCCCGTCACCGAGCTTCAGGAAAAACGCACTCCCGCCGAGAACCCTATACAGTGCGCGGTGACTAATAGATGCAATTTCACGGAGATCAGTGATCGTCTCACGAGAACTACTGATGCCGAGCTTCGTAAACGTCACCTCGCCGCGATCTTCGGTCGACGACGTAAATGTTTCAGGCGCATCTCCATAGCCTGCAATACGGTCAGTGGAAACAGCCATGCCGTCAAGCGTTTCGAGCTCAAGATTCTCTGGCGCGACGATATCCGTAAACGATCCCCACGCATCCTGAAAAATATAATTTTCAAGCACGACCGCATCGTGATCATTCTCGCCTTTTTGCAAAATATAATAATGCGCTGTTGACGACCCCATCCCCTCTTCGAACAATACTTTTTCGTCGAGCAACGAATAGCCACTATACTCCCCGCCCTCATCATCGACATCGCCGAGCACTTCGGTCGAGTATTCGTACTGCGCAATGCCGTCGCCGCGTTCATCTTCGTACCATTGTCGCAAATAAAAATTAAATGGCGTACTTTCGTCACGATTGCTTTCCGCGCGCCATTGAATGTCAATTTCGCCTTCGACGGGAGCAGTCTCGTCGTCATCGTCGAACACTGTGTCGTCGATGGAACCCACCGTTTCCCAGTGACCTGCCGAGTACCGTTGAACACGCATTCCGACGTAAAACGCCGCTGCAACCGCCATGCCGATGGCAATGATGAGATAAAGAACGGTGAGGACGGAGAGATTGCGCTGTGGCATAAAAGAAAAATAGATTTTCGTGAAGTATAAGCGCTATTTGTTTGAAAGGAAATAGCCGAGAATATGGCTCGTGTTGTCGGCGGCGGTTTTCGCGGCACTCATAGAGAGTGAGCTTCCATGGTGTGTGAGGTGCCAATCAGTTGTGCCACGAGTATGGTTAAAGCCGAATAGGACACGCAGAGACGCATTACTGTCGATATCGAGGTCTTCGGTGCACGGAACGTCGCCACACATCCCCGCGTTCTCGATGAGCGTCAACACACGAGCATCGTTCGCCGCAGTGTAGAGTGCGTCGTGGTAATGCGTCATGTCGACACTTGCAACAAGCACTGCGCTAGGTAATTGCGTCGCGATCGTTTCACCGAGCTGCCACGCGGTGTCGGCGGACAAAGACTCCGTGAGTACGATAGAAACGACACGCGCGTTCGGGAACGCTTTTGCAACAAACGGCATGAGTCCGTAGATGCCATGCTCATCGGTGAACGCAGTTTCGTCGTGACGCACGAATCGCACAGCGCGCAAGATCTTTTCAATTGCTCGACCGTCGCTTTCGACAATGCTGCCGTTTGGCGTTTTCCATGAACCCATCGACATCTGCGCAACGCCACGACCGCGACCAAAGTGATTCGGGCTCACGAGCACCACCGTCTTCACGTCGTTGCTTGCCATCGCCCTAAAAACTGTCGCCATGTCTTTCGCAATAAGCAGATGATGCGCCGACAGCCCGCTCGTAGCACCAACCGAATCACCCTCCGTCTGTTTCCATGCACCGTCAAAAAATGACGCGGGGTACTGACCGGTCGTGTAGATCGGGACACCCCGATCGTCAACCTCAGAGAAAAATCCCACAATAAAAGCCCCTACAATAAGCACGGCAGCACCAACAAAATAAAAAATATTTTTCATAGTCATAGCATACCATTCTTGCTCTCCAAAAAAATCTGTACGGGAATTATCCACAGGTTAGCAAAGAAAACGCTCTACATTTTTCTTGTAGCAAGATATGATTGACGCACCAATTTATTCTTTACCATCTTTTTATGATGGGACACGGAGCATGTGGAGTTCACAAAGGAGCGTGGGTACTTGTTATTATCGGTGCGATCAACTGGGGCCTCATGGGTCTTTTTGATTTCAACCTCGTCGACACACTTCTTGGCAGCTGGCCAATTGTAGAGCGCGTCGTGTACGTCCTCGTCGGTCTTTCCGCAATCGGATTGCTCGCAGGTGGTTCGTGCAAGGCTTGCAAGCACTAGTCACAAAAAAATCGCGGCTCATGCCGCGATTTTTTGTTTGATGATCTCGTAGACTTTTTCTGGAGTTTTATTTTCTGTATCAACAACCACCGCATCTTTTCGTTCGCCCATTATTTTTTCACTCTGTTCCCACGCCTCGATCGCCTTCTCTCGAGAGAATACTCCCGCTGAGTATCCACGCCGACTCCCCCGTTCGAGCACTGTCTCCAATGATGCCCACAACATGAGTTCGAAAACGTCAGCGCCATGCCGATCGCCCGCCTGCCGAATGTCATCAAGTAAATCATTTGCACGCAACATCTTGTCGACAATCACGTCTCTCCCCTCTTCCAAACATCGTTGAATAATATCGCTCGCGAGGCGAATCACAAAACGAAAATTCTCTTCAGGGCTGTCATCATAACCGCAGATACTTTTGCGCAGCACGTCAATCTCAACATGCACCGACCGCGGCATATCGGCATGCAACTGCGCCGCAAGCGTGCTCTTCCCCACCCCCCACGGACCGTTGATGATAATAAGTTTCATGTCGCTCACATGGTATACTGTTTGTATATGACTGCAAAGAAAGACTCTCCCGAAGCACTTACTGAGGCCATTGAACGTGCACGAACGGATTACCTCACGTCTCTAAAAACCCGCCGACGCCTCACGCGTCAATTCATGGATGGAGTCGTGCGCGGCCTCGGCTTTGCATTCGGCGGAACAATAGTGTTTGGCATTCTTGTGTATCTCCTCGGACACTTTTTCATTGTACCGAAAGCCAATACGTGGCTCAATGATTTACAAAACCAAGCCCAAGAATTTCAAAAAGGGTTTGGCTCTAACCAATAATTGAAAGTGTCGCTGCACCGCCGTGCATGGTGACGAGTGCAAGCCGTTCACGCGACAACAGCAATTTTTCCCGTCGTAATTTTTGGAGTAAGCGAGAAGAGAGTGTCGCGGGTGCGTCGTCGAGAACAACGGGGTACACGCCTGCGGACACCGTCATCTGTCGCGCTATCCCCTCGTCAGCACACACAACAAAAATAGGTACATCAAGGCGATACATGTTTATTTTCCCCACGGCGTCACCATACGCAGCGAGTGTTGCAACGGCGCCAACAAGTTTACTCGCACACAGCACACTCACACTTTCTGCAAACGCCGTTGGCACGTCGGGCACGACAAGCGATACGCTACGAATGTCGTCGTAGTGCGATTTCTCTGCTTCACGAATGACTGCCGCCATCGCCTGCACTGTCACTGCAGGGTAATGTCCTGTTGCCGACTCAGCTGAAAGCATCACGGCGTCGGCGTGATCAAATACCGCGTTCGCAACGTCGGACGTTTCGGCGCGTGTTGCCCGAGGATTATCACTCATCGAGTTCAACATTTGCGTTGCCACAAGACACGGCTTGCCTGCACGTCGACACGCTTCGATAACGTCTTTCTGAATGACAGGAACTTCTTCTGGAGGAATTTCCACACCCAAATCGCCGCGACCGAGCATGACACCATCACTGACGGCAAGAATTTCTGCGAAATTATCGATAGCCGAACGACGCTCGACTTTTGCCATCATTTTCGGCATTGACGTCCCGTTTGCCCGCGCCGCAATACGCGCAACATTTCGCGCCGTTTGCATGTCGTCGGCACACGTCACAAACGAAAGCACAACCCAATCAACACCATTTTCGATACCGAACAAGAGGTCGTCTCTGTCTTTTCTCGTGAATGGGTTGGCATCAACGTGCGAATCGGGAAGATTCATGCCTTTGTGCGATGTGAGCACACCACCGACACTCACCTTTGCGCTGATGTTTCTGCCGCGAACACGTGTGACGATAACTTCGAGTGTTCCGTCATCAAAAAGAATGCGATGCCCTGCGCGCACGTCACGATGCAGTTTTTCGTACGTCACAGGAATCGCGCCACCACTTTTGTACGGAACCGTCGACGTCGTAAGTATAATATTTTCGGCATGATGCAGTGTGACACCGTCTGGCGGCAACGTGCCAACGCGAATCTTCGGCCCCTGCAAATCCTGCAAAATGCCCACTGTCTTTCCCGCATTTTTTGCTGCAACCCGAACCGCACGCATCAACCGACGATGATCGTCGTGTGTGCCGTGAGAAAAATTCAACCGCGCGACATTCATGCCTGAACGGATCATCTTGGTAAGCATTGCAGGCGACGCCGACGCCGGCCCCACTGTGCACACAATTTTCGTGCGATTCCCCTCCATATCGTACTGAGTATATCATTTTCTCCGTTTTCCTGAAACGCCGAGCTTCTTGAGTTCGTCGGCAAATTTATCGACTCCTTCAAACGAATAGTACACCGATGCAAAACGAATATACGCAACCTTATCGAAGTCACGCAATCGGTGCATCACAAAGTCGCCAATATCTTTGCTCGTGATTTCCGTCCCTTTGTGTTTTTGAATGTCGCGTTCGATGTCATGCACGATGGTGCGAATTTGCGACTCAGTGTATGGACGTTTTTCAAGTGATTTTTTCAGCCCATCCTCCAACTTCTCTCGAGAATACGATTCGTGTCTTCCATTTCTTTTTACGACAGTAATGTCGAGGAGCTCAACTTCCTCACTTGTAGAAAATCGAAAGCCGCACTTCGCTCGCTCACATTCTCGTCGACGCCGAACCGTTGCACCGTCGGTAGAAAGTCGGGAGTCAACAACGCGGGTAGACTTTGAAGTGCAGACGGGGCAATGCATACACAGTATCGAATAGGCTCAGTTCACATCATTTTCCGGCGAATAAACGCAGGGATGCCGAGTTCGTCGTCCTCCTCTTGTCTGGCAATCACTTGAACGGGTTGCGGCGGTTGGCGGCGGTCGTCGGCCATTGGCGCAGCGACTTCACGCTGTGATGGAAGTGGCGCCTGAGTAACCATGGCACTCGGCACACGGCGCTCGGCAAATGGCGACTCCTTAACCGGCATGTAACTCCCACCCTGATTGCGGCTTGGCGCAGAGCGATAGTCTTCACGGCGTCCCGATGTCCAGCTGCCTTGGGGCGTAATTTCAACGTCACCCGCCAAAGAAGGCGATCGGCGGTGCTCGCGATTATCGAACCCCGTCGCGACAACCGTGATGCGCACTTCGTCCTGCATAGATTCGTCGATGTTCGCACCAAAAATAACACGGGCGTCGTCGTCGGCAGAACCGGTAATAATTTTCGCCGCCTCAGCGACTTCGTACATCGCGAGATCGGGACTGCCTGTTACCGTGAACAAAATACCTTTTGCACCGTCGACGGAAATTTCGAGCAGTGGGCTGGCGATCGCTTGCTTTGCCGCCTCGACCGCACGATTTTCTCCCGACGCACGACCAATGCCCATGAGCGCCGAACCTGCATTTTGCATGATTGCTTTGACATCGGCAAAGTCGACGTTGATGAGTCCGGGAATAGTAATAATTTCTGAAATACCTTGCACACCCTGACGAAGTACATCGTCGACAATTTTGAATGCATCGAGGAGCGATGTTTTCTTGTCGATAATTTGTAATACACGATCGTTTGGAATAGTGATGACGGTATCAACGTGTTCCGAAAGATCGAGGAACGCTTCGTCGGCGATACGCTTACGTTGTGCACCCTCAAACCCGAACGGCTTCGTGACAACCGCAACAGTAAGTGCGCCAACTTCGCGAGCAATTTTTGCAATCTCGGCAATTGCGCCACTCCCCGTGCCGCCACCAAGGCCACATGTGAGAAATACCATGTCCGCACCGGCAATGGCAGTACGAATTTCATTTGCGTTTTCCTCTGCCGCACGCCGCCCCACCTCAGGGTTCATACCCGCACCAAGTCCACGCGTGGCAGTTTTGCCAATCGAAATTTTTGTTTGTGCAGTGTTTTGATGTAACGCCTGTGCATCAGTATTCACCGCAATAAACTCCACACCACGGAGCTTTTCTGCAATCATGCGCATAAGCGCAGAACCCCCACCACCCCCAACGCCGATAACTTTTATCTTTGCTGCAGACTCCATCTCTGGTCGAATTTCACCCATAACGCAATTGGTGTTCACGCCCCCCGTACATGAACACATTATGTGTTCAATTTGCTTTATCTCAAACAAATTTTGTACTCACACCCTATCATGGACATCTATAACTCTCCATGCAAGCCTGTGGATGAAATTTTTCACCGTCACTTGGTGACGTTTAACGTCACCAAGTGACGGTGAAATCTTCAGTAAAAAAAGTTCGAGGCCAGTACGGAGACTGACCTCAAAAGTGTTAGGGAACCAAAGATTTAAACCACTTGCCGATTTGTTCCGCGACTTTGTCGACGGATTTGAATTTATTGAAAAGCCCTGACAATTTGTTACCTCGCATGCCTTTTATGGCGTAACCCCACACCACCAAGCCAATGGCAGTGGCAAACGCAGGGTCGTGAATTTCGTCGATTGCGCTACTGACCGAAACTGGTGCCCCTATTGCACACGGCAAGCGAAGTACGCGACGAGCAACGTCCACAATCCCCTCCAGCTTTGCTCCTCCACCCGTCAACATCACTCCGACGGGCAACATGCCTGAGCGGTCGACCTTACGCAGTTCGGCATCGACGGCCTCGAAAAGCTCCTCAATGCGCGACTCGACAATTTCGGCAATAAACCGTCGCTTCACCACTTCGTCGACGTCTGCACCAAGTTCTTTCAGCAAAAACGTGTGCTTACGGTCGACGGCGTCTGGGACAGCATGGCCATACGTCAGTTTTACCTTTTCGGCAATTTCTGGCGGCACGCGCAAAATCGTCCCAATGTCGCTCGTTACCCTGTCACCACCTATTGGCAAAACCGCCGTATGCATCAAGTCGCCCTCCTCGAACACGGCAATGCTCGTCGAGCTTGCCCCAATATTCACGACGCACACACCAAGTTCTTTTTGACGCTGCGTAAGCACTGCCTCGGCAGTTGCCAGTGGCGCGTACACCAAGTCCTCAATGTCGAGACCCGTACGATAAATGCTCTTTGTGAGATTTTTAATGTGCGCCGCCAACGCTTGAACGATAAGTGCATCAACTTCAAGGCGAATGCCATTCATGCCCACAGGGTCTTTGATCCCCCGTTGACCGTCTACCGTAAAACTCTTCGGGATAACGTGCAAAATTTCGTAGTTCGACGGCGTGGCAACCGTGCGTGCCGCTTCCATCGCGCGCTCAACGTCGTCCTCACGTATTTCGCCGTCTGGCCGCGTAACCCCAATGACGCCCCGACTCTCCTGCACTAAAATGTTCTGGCCAGCAATCGAAACCCATGCAGCATTGAGCGGAATACCTGTCATGCGCTCTGCGCGCTCGAGAATTTTGGAAATGCTCGAAACCGCCTCCTCCATGCCTGAAACCGTCCCCTTGTGGACACCTGCCGACGGCAACGCCACCGCACCAATCACATGAAGGCGTGGTTTGCCGTCCTCCCCCGGCAACGGCTGGGCAACGACCACACGAACGTGTGACGAGCCTAAATCAAGTCCTACGATAGTCGTTTCTGCCATATATCACGACGAGTATAGCACGGAACCAGGAAGGACGAGACGCTGAACATTATCAACAATAGCGTCTTGCAGCGGGAACATAGCCGCGGCATCTTCTGGCCGTTCGTGATCGTAGCCTAACACATGCAACACACCATGTACCACCAAGTCGACGCACTCTCCCACAATATTCTCCTCTTCGGACTGCCGTAACGCCTGCTCGTAACAAATGAGTACGTCGCCCAAATTTTCTTGTCGTTCCGGGAATTCTTCCGCCGACGCAAACGAAAGCACGTCAGTCACCATGTCCTTTCCTCTGTACATCCTGTTCAATCGTCGAATTTCCGACTCCGAAACATACACCACATCAACCACACCCTCTGGCGCCAACGGCAACGCTTGCGACACGGCAACACCAATCGCGTCGTACCGCGGGCCTAACCGCGCCGACTCGGGAACTACACTGTCGTCAACGGCAAGAGTAATCATGGCGAAACAAGAATTATGCTGTTGACCATCATTTGAAATGTTTGCAAATACTCAATTTGTGCGCGACCTCCCAAACTGTACGACAATGTGGCGACTGCGCTACCGAGATTAAGATACGCAGTACGGTCGTCGGCGCTCGTCAACCCGTCGTAGCCTTCTTTTGTCATGATTTCTTTCATCTTTGAACGCTCGGCGTCGGTAATTTTGCCCACGAGATAGTCACTCAACGACTGCGTTATATCTTTTTGGCTCCACGTCACACCAATCGACGCTTGACGACTCGACTGGAAAAGTACACCGAGATTATCACGAGTAAGCGCAGCGCTCCATGTTGACGGATAATAAATGGTGTATGGATATGCGGCATCCGAGAAAACTTTCACGGCGCCAGTATCAAGGAGCGTCAATGGCGCACCGCCCATTGGGTGATAGCGATGAAAAACTTCA
The DNA here is from genome assembly GCA_943359325.1 of Candidatus Uhrbacteria bacterium. Taxonomy (GTDB): domain Bacteria; phylum Patescibacteriota; class Patescibacteriia; order UBA9934; family UBA9934; genus UBA11707. Next base: position 10,656 of record CALRHD010000017.1, read on the forward strand.
TTACCATCGAGGAACGTGTCGTCGTCGCTGTCTGGATCGCGAAAATTTGTGCCGTATAATAATTCTTCGACATCGGTGAGGCCGTCGCTATCCGTGTCCGTACCGGGAACAGGAAGCGCCGCTGCGGCCGCGGCGTCTTCGTCGCGCTTCTTCTGCGCGGCATCGGCAGCGTTTTGCGCCTTCGCTTTTGCCGCGTCCTCCGCCTTCAAGCGTTCGACTTCTTCTTGTGCATGTTTTGCGTTTTCATTTGCAACCGTCACCATGCGGTACGCACCGTATGCGACACCGCCAATAACAAGAAGGGCAACGAGCAACGTCACCAACACACCCCATTTCGACCGCTTTCTCTTCGGTTGCATTGAGATCGGGACTACAACAGGTGGAGGAACAACCCTCTTTTCCGGCAAAGCCGGACCTCTTTCCTCTTGTATGCTCGCTTCCTTCCCATAAAACTCCCTCGGCATTGTATGAATAACAATGTCCGCCGACACAGGCGACGTTGCGACAAGCGCTTCGGTTGTCTTGGGCTTATCGAACATAGCTAATTTACCGGTACACTAAACAATTTTCCTTCGCCATTCGGATTATAGCCGCCCGAAACTTCTTGGCCGTCGAGGAATGTGTCACCGTCTGTGTCGGCTTTGCGCGGATTCGTGTCGTACACCTGCACCTCTTCCCTGTCGCCAAGCCCGTCGCTATCTGTATCCGCTTTCGTTATCGATGTTCCCGCCTCAAGTTCCTCTGCATTCGTCAGCCCATCGCCGTCACTATCGAGGAACGTACCCTTGTCCTCTGGCGGAGCGGTTTGCTCGAGAGGTGGCACAAGACCATCCCCTACGGATGATGCTGCATGGTTATCCTGTGAAGAACCATCACTCGCGATCTCTGCAACTGGTCGTTGCACCATAATTCGATACGCTGCATACGCCGCACCGCCAACAAGTCCCATGATGACGATAACTACAAAGATGACTTTAAGAAAGCCGAATCTAGGTTGTAGGTTGTAGGATGTAGTCTGAGGTCTGGAGTCTGTCACCATAGGTTGTTCAACGACCTCAGAAGGCCGTTCGACATCCCCAAACATATCCTCGACAGGAGGCTGCGGAGCAATGGGAACAGTGGCGATGGGCTTTTTATCGTCAAACATATTTTTAGGATAGTAGTGAGTAGGAAAGTAGTAGGTAGTTGGCTCCTGAGCGGCTACCTCACTACCGTCCTACCCTCCTACATACTATACAAGTGGATCATGCCCACTTTCTATTTCTTGTTTATCAGTATACCCGTCTCCGTCTGTATCTGCATTATCATCCGACGTTCCAAGTTGACTTTCCTTCAAACGTGACAGCCCATCGCCGTCACGATCGAGTGAGATAAACATATCTCGACACCCCTCCTCTTCTTCGGCTTCCAACTGCAAACATCCATCTGGATCTCCGCTCGCAACAATCGCTTCAAGCATTGCGGGAAAAGTAATGCGCTGCGCCTGACACCCTGCCTGCAACTCTTCGTCGACAATGTGTGTACACAGGTCATAGTCCGACGCTGCCTTTGCCAACGCACTCCACGCACCGTCTTCACACCGCGTTCTCCCCTCTTTATCAAGCACTGCGCATGCATCCACATCTGCTTCGCTCCGTGCAACAAGACGCACGCAATTCTCAAGCTCGCTTCCCTTCAACGATGTGCATGCAAACGCAGAACCTGTTGCGACCGCCGCGTTCGTACGTCCCCTTGCTTCACATAGGGCAACATCGTCCGTCTTCGCACAGTCTGCCGTCTCATTGGCAACCGCCTTGCCAACATCAGATGCACGGTCATCTGCCATGTTCGAAAGTCGAAGAGATTGAAAGGCGTACACTCCCATCAACCCCAACACGGTGACACCGACCGCAACGGCAATACCCACACGCGTTTTTCGCCGCGCCCAAAACGACACGGGCGCTGTCGCCTGTTCCCCTACCGCAAAGTATTGTTGTTCGATGTCTTGCATATTTTTATCTCTACGGTGCACAGTAGTTCACCCTCACATTGCGAATCCCAATTTGCCCAACGCCGATAAACGACACACGGAGTGGCAAATCCTGCTCTCCACTTCCGTCGCATGCAAAAGTTGCCGGCCATGGGAGTGCAACGCTCGAACCTTCTGCTGCAGTACCGCTCGATACTGTTGACGTTGCACCATTCGACGAAATAATGGAGATAGTGACTTGCGTAATCGAGTCGATAATCGCCTCGTACGCATCCGAAAGATCGTCTGCGGTAGAACCAACGTACGAATAGTCAAGTAAGTTTTCTTGGTTATAGTCATGGGCAGTCACCACGCCGGATGATACCGATGAATTGCTCGACCATCTGTTAATCTCGGTTTGTGTGTCGTCTACTGTAGTGAGCGCAATGGTATACAACTCGTATCCTGCGTCTATAAAGGTTCCAGCGGTAGAAAGTGGGTCGTGCCCTGACGAAGCGGTTCCGTCGGTGAGCAGCACTGCGATTTTCCGGGCGGTTCCGTCGCCCGCATCGGTATGGTCGTCAAAGAGTTGCTGTGCAAGGGTGATGCCATCGTCGGTATACGCAGAGCCAGATGTATGTACCGACAACCTATCGTTAATAATTGTCAGCGCGTCGCTTTCTTCGTTGACATTGCATAGATATGAGTTCGTGTCGTCCGAAGTACAATAGTTCAATAACGAAGCGGAGGAGGAAAAATGAATATAGCTCGTTTGTACCGACTCGAGCTCATCGAACAACCTGCTTGTTGCATCGGCGAGCAGTTCCTGTGCAACGCTGAACCGTGACGGGTCAGTTTCCGACGTCGTCGACGACCCGGAGAATGTGTAGCCCATTGAACTTGATTCGTCGATAATAAACGCGACATACACATCCGGCAATGCTATATCATCGAACGAAACATCTGCCGTTATTCCCGACGCAACACTACATGCAGGGATTGTCACCGTTGCTGCGTTAGGAATTGCGGACGTTGTGCTGTCGCTATAGGCGTACAAATCAACTCCTGTTGACGCCCGCGCTCCTGGTTCATTCGATGTCACCAAAAGCGACGCGGAGCTGTACGTGAACGGACAACTACTCGCGCAACTTTCTCGACATGTTGCGCGAACACAGTCACTGCAATATGCGCGGTCGTCGGTATCGGTTCCCACATCGGCACCGGTCACGTTTGTGCAGTACGCACCGTTGTCGCTGCTCCCGTTACAAATCCCGAGATCGCGACACGTATACGTCACTCCACTGACCACAACCGTTCTACCAAGTGTACTGCACGTTCCGTATATGGCATCAGTACCCGCATCGTAATACGAATATGGCAGCGCAAACGCGTCGCAGTATTCATGACCGTTTATGACGCCGTCGCCGCAGAATTCACCCGACGAAACCGCATATGTACATTGTATAGAACATCCTGTACACGACGATTCATACGACGCGTCACATGCCGCGCCATTCGCCGCACCTTC
>CALRHD010000018.1 GCA_943359325.1 Candidatus Uhrbacteria bacterium
ACGCCCTGCCTGCCGCGCTCGCCAAAAAAGCTTCAACCACTCCCATACGTTTTTCCCCGGACTCACTTCACCCAAAATAGTGAGTGGCACTCCGAGTTCATTGTTGTAATTTTTTTCGGGCGATCGCACGCTAAAAGAACCCTCAAGCGCAATGGCAATCGCTTGCCGCGTCGTCGTCTTTCCGACCGAACCCGTGACACCCACAATAATCGGTCGTGCCGCCGCGAGCGTCCGTCGCGCAAGTTTTTGCAATTGTGCAACAACAATTTTTTGCATATTTTTACGAGCCACTTATAGTTTATCCGCTACAAGCTACTTCCTAGTTAGGTCTCTCTGGTGCAATCCCGTAGTAGTCAACGAGAAAGTCGGCTATTTCTCCAAATATCGGCGCGGCTGACGACTCTGCCCACTCAACAGTTTTCGGATTCTCCAATTTTACCACCATTGCAAAACGTGGGTTACCCACAGGTCCAAACCCCGCGAACGAACCATTCGAGACGCCCGACAAATACCCACCACGGCCAGCAACCTGCGCAGTTCCTGTTTTACCCGCAATGTAGTAGCCGGAGACACCTGCCCGTTTTCCATGCCCGTTTTCCACAACCGAAACAAGCATGGCGCCGAGCGTTGTGGCAGTTTTTGACGTCAAAACTTGGCGTACCGCTTTTGGCACACGCTCTTCCACTGTCCCGTCGGGATAACGCATTTCACTCACAATTTGCGGCTGCATGAGCGTCCCACCATTTGCAATCGCCGCATATGCCATTGCAATCTGGAGTGGCGTCACCGTAATGCCCTGCCCAAAGCTTGCGGTTGCCGCATACACTTCCGCTGACTCATTCAATGTAGTCACGTCGCCCGGTGCTTCCGTTGAAAGCTCTATGCCTGAAAGCGTGCCGAATCCGAACCGCAAAATATAATCCTGTAGCACATCGCGTCCCATTTTTCGCATGACCCATACCATGCCCGTATTCAGCGACTCGTCGAGCACGTCGGTCATTGTCACTAATCCGTGCGATTTCAAATCGGAATTGCGAATCGTGTAGTCATCGACCTGCACGGAACCCGTGTCTTCGAATGTCGTATTGGGTGACAACGCCCCAACGTCGACCGCAGCAGCCATCGTAATCGGTTTAAAAATTGACCCTGGTTCGTACGGCGTAAAAATCGCATTATTATTGTATACAATGCCATCGTCGACGTTCCCATAATCGTTTGGGTCGAAGTCGGGAGCACCGCACATCGCCAAAATTCTTCCTGTTTGCGGCTCAACGATCACCAACGCCCCACTGTCCGCCTGAAATTTCGATACGCCTTCCGCCAGCATTTTGCACGCCATGTACTGCACCGTACGGTCGATCGTGAGTAAAATGTCACCACCATCAACTGCGGGCGTGAGCGAACGAACGCCTACACCGATCCAACGCCCTGTTGCATCTGACTCTGCGTACGACGTTCCTGCTCTCCCTGCCAAAAAGTCATCAAAGTAACCCTCGACGCCGTAATATCCATGTTTCGCACCACTGTCGTCGCTCCCGACAAAACCCAACACCTGTCCACCAAAATCTTCTTCAGGATACTCTCGGTCGCCTTGCAGCAAATAATCAATCCCCGGAATTTTTAGCGCAAGAATTTGCGCCAGTGCGTCTTGAGTGACATCGCGCGCTACGGGTTCCCATGCATCATCAGTTTTAGACAAGCGTTCGATCAGCACATCCGTCGTCGTTACCTCGGGGACTTCGGGCAAATCACCTTCCGCTACTATTTTGTCCCAACCATCGAGCTGAAGCACTTTTGCGATAGCGAAAGCATTATTTTTTGGCTCGAGAATTTTTCGCGGGTCAACAAAAATAAATGCACGCTGCTGATTCGTAGCAACGGTATATTCGGTATCGTCGCCATAATCCTTTACGTAAATGCTTCCGCGGTCGGCATCAAGCAATTCTGAAATTGCATGCTGACTCTCTGACTGCGTGCGATACCACGCCGCTTGCACACCCTGCAAAAAAAATAAGCGGAGTGCAATAATACAAAACCCCGTCGCACACGCAATTCGCAACGCCTTCATGCGCCAGCCAATCGTTCCCCGCCCTCCCCGCTCGCCATAACTCATAGCAGGGGTATTTTAGCACATTTATGCCTCTTGGAGCTCGTCCTCTGTTACTTTTGTGCCAAGAGAAACACGCACGTCGCCCGTTGCTTCGCTTTCCGTCAAGCGAATAATGTCGCCGCTCGCCGATTCAAACTCCTTAAAATGGAGCACCGTATCCTCACCTTCCTCACTCTTCATCGTTGCCGTGTCTTCGTAGGAAAATTCGTAATCTGCTCCGCCGTGCACAACCGTATCGTCCTCGGGCTCCATTTCCTCGTCGATGTCCTCAAACATGATAATTTCGTCCGACGCAGGGTCAACAGACATCCATGTGCCATCTTTTTTAACCGCCCAATACACCGCTTCGCCACTTTCGAGCGTAATCTTTTCGACAGTATGTGGTACAAACGTTTTATCGCCGACAACAACTGGGGAGTCGTTCTGCAGTGACACGAGAACTTCTTTAATGGTCATAGGAAAGGTATGGAATTGTTAACTTCGGTGAGTATACAGGGATACAAAATTTCGGCAACCTAGTAATCAAGACCCTCTCTTGCAGGAACGCCAGAATAAAAATAGTGGCGCTCGAGTTTCACTTCAGTGACGAGGTGAGCAGCGTCGATGAACGACTGCGGCGGGTTACGGCCAGTAAGAATGACTTCGATTTCGTCTCGTTTTTGCGCGATTGCATCAAGCATGCATTGTGCGTCAAGCATGCCGAGATCCACGGTCGAGTTGATCTCGTCGAGAATCACAAGATCGTAGGGGAGGGCCTTGTGCCCTCCCTTGTGAATATCGCCAATCATCGCCAAACGTGCAACCTCGATCCCTCGCCTTGCCTCTGTTTTATCGACGTCGATGATCGAAAAATCAAACCGCCCTGTCACGGGGTCAATTCTATCGCGACCGGTCGCAACGTAATCTATGCGGTCAATGCTCTCAATAATTTTGCGCTCACTATAATGCGTCGTGCCACCCTTATCGAAATACACGATCAACACCCTCCGCCCCGACCCTGCGCATCGAATAGCCTGCCCCAACGCCGCCGTCGTCTTTCCCTTTCCCGTGCCATGAATGAGCTGCACCAATCCATAGCCCTTCCGACCTTTTATGCGTTCGTCGAGTAGTGGGGGCATAAGGAAGCGACCGAGCCGCGAGATGAGTGGTGCTATCAAGAACATCCGCTCGTACTTCCGCAGTTCAAACATTTGTAGCATGCAGCGTTCCGCACCATCATACTGCCGCATGTTTCGCAGCTTGGGGCGTCGGACTGGTTGTCGAATGTGGAGGTGTGGTTCACTTTTGTCGGCGCAGTTCCGGGAGACATGACAGGGTTTATTTCGGTTGCAGTTTTTGACTCGAAAATTGTGGGCTGTACTTCAACAGGAGCAATTGCACTTACGAGAGGAGTCGCATCGAGTACATTGATGCCAACGGCAATTTGTGCGTCCTCGGGCAAAAACTTCATTGCCAAATACCGGAAGATATAGTCGACGATAGACTTTGCGATGCGAATGTGCGGATTGTTCGTGAAACCCGATGGCTCGAAACGTGTGTGCACAAACTTATTCACGAGCACTTGCAGCGGTACGCCGTATTGCAAACCGATCGACACGCTCGTTGCAAACGCATCCATGAGTCCACTGATCACCGATCCCTCTTTTGCCATGGTCAAAAACAATTCTCCCGGTTGGCCATCGTCATACAAGCCGACCGTGATGTAACCCTGATGACTCCCCACGACAAACTTATGCGTAATTGCACGTCGCTCGTCGGGCAGCCGGCGTCGTCGCGTCGTATTACTCGGCATCGAAGTCACTTTGACCGTTTCAACTTCACTACTTTTCTCTTCACCATGCGACTTGCCTGAATCCTTCTCTTTCGACGTGGTGAGTGCCTGCTGGCGTTTGCTGCCGTCACGATAAATCGCAATTGCTTTCAACCCCAACTTCCACCCTTCCATGTACACCTTTTCGACGTCTTCGACGGTTGCGTCGTTCGGCATGTTGACGGTTTTGCTGATCGCGCCCGAAATAAACGGCTGCACCGCCGCCATCATTTTGAGGTGCGCCATGTGATGAATGGTACGCGTACCGTTCTTTGCTTTAAACGCACAGTCAAACACGGACAAATGTTCGTCCTTGATGTGCGGCGCGCCTTCAATGGTGTCGTTCGCGTCGATGAATTGCAGAATTGCATCGCGCTCAACGTCGCTATATCCCAATCGTGTGAGCGACTCAGGAACCGTCGCATTCACAATTTTTAACATGCCACCGCCCACCAACCATTTGTATTTCACTAGTGCGATGTCGGGCTCAATACCCGTGGTGTCGCAATCCATGAGGAATGCAATCGTCCCCGTTGGTGCAAGCACGGAAATTTGTGCGTTGCGAAGGCCAACACGGTAGCCGCGATCGACGACTTCGTCCCAACTCTGCTTTGCGGCTGCGAACAAATCCCCAGGAACCGCACTGCTGTCTGCTGAATATGCCGCACGGCGATGCATTTCCATGACATTCATGCACGGTTCTCGGTTCTCGGCGAACGCGGCGAATGGTCCTATTTTTTCTGCAATTTTCGCCGACTGCGCATACGTCGTGCCAGAGAGAAGCGACATAATTGCACCCGCCAAATTGCGGCCTTCATCGCTGTCGTACGCCAAACCGCGACTCATAAGCAATGCGCCCAAGTTCGCAAACCCAATGCCGAGCGGGCGGAAGTCGTGACTGTTTTGTTCGATTGCAGGTGTGGGGTAGCTGCTGTTGCCAACAGCGATTTCCATTGCCGTGATAATAACTTCCGACGCTTTCTTGAACGACTCTACGTCAAATTCTGCAACACCGCCCGATTGCTTCCTAAACTTGAGCAAGTTGAGCGACGCCAAGTTACACGCGGTATCGTCGAGGAACATGTATTCGCTGCACGGATTGCTTGCGTTGATGCGGTCGGTATTTTTGCACGTATGCCATGTGTTCACCGTTGTGTCGTACTGCATGCCAGGGTCGCCACACTGCCACGCCGCCTCCGCCATTTTGCGATAGAGATCGCGTGCGCGGTACGCTGTTGAGTCATTACCCGTGACGACTTCTTTTGTTACCCACGGCGCATCTGCTTCCACTGCCGCCATAAATGCGTCTGTGACACGCACCGAATTGTTTGCGTTCTGAAAGAAAATACTTTGATACGCCTCACCGTCCATACCACTGTCGTAGCCCGCGTCCACAAGCGCCCATGCTTTGCGTTCCTCTTTTGCTTTACACTCAATAAACTTTTCGACATCAGGATGGTCGACGTTCAAGATAACCATTTTTGCTGCGCGACGCGTTTTTCCACCGCTTGCAATGACACCTGCGAATGCGTCAAACCCTTTCATGAACGACACTGGCCCTGACGCACGACCGTTGCTGCCCGCCAAATACTCCACCGACGAGCGCAGTTTCGACAAATTACTTCCCGTTCCCGAACCTTGCTTGAAGAGCATCGTTTCCGTCACCGCAAGATTCATAATGCTCCGCATGTCGTCCTGCACGGAGTTAATGAAACACGCCGAACACTGCGGATGCGGATTCACACCGACGTTAAACCACACAGGACTGTTGAACGCCGCCATTTGGTTAATGAGAATGTGCGTCAATTCTTCTTCAAAAATTTGTGCGTCTTTTGCCGTTTGGAAATACCCATCTTTCCGACCCCAATTCGCCATGGTTTTCGCCACACGGTCGATAAGCTGCTTCATGGACGACTCGCGTTCGGGCGTGCCGACTTTTCCACGGAAATACTTTTGCGCAACAATGTTCGTTGCGGTCTGTGACCAGCTCGCGGGTACGTCAATATCGCGCTGCTCGAATACCATTTTGCCTTTTTCGTTCGTAATTGCGGCGGTGCGCTTTTCCCACACAATGGCGTCGTAGGGGTGCACGCCATCTTTCGTAAAGTAGCGTTCAACCGTAATACCGTTGCCGTATTTTTCACCTGTTGATGCGTTCGCCACGTCGTCGGAAAAGCTCACATACGCTTTTGCGACATGCACCAAGTTATGGTCGATGATTGCCGTAACAACGAGATCGCGAATATCGTGCGTCGACGGAACCGTGTGACCATCGAACTTTCTCGTCAACCGCGACGCAACATACGAAGCAATACGTTTTGCATACACATCAACATTACTCTGCCCTGCAGTACCAAGCGCCCTTTGCAGCGATGCGAAAAGTTTTGCGTCCGAAAACGGCTGCGACGACCCGTCACGTTTCTTGACCTCTTTGACGGACGTCATAAATTGCCACACTGCACTCGCGACACTTGCGGTGTCGAGTGTTGGCATGTCGTTCGTAACCGTTGGCGTTGCAATACGTTGCCCCGTAGTCTCGGACATAGCGAATATAATTAGGACGACTGAACACAATATGTTGTGTCCGTACATGCCATTATAGCACTACATGTTGTGTTACCAAATTGTTCTGTGGATAGATTGCTTATCCACAAGCCGTAAAAAAATCAGAGGGAAATCTCTGCGAAAATTGGCCTACACCCTGCCGCGCCCAAGGATGTCAACCCTCATTAAAAACCCATCGTCATGTTAAACGTTGGTGTCACCTTCACCTCCGAAAAATCTATTTTCACCGCCTGCCGCTCTCCTCGCCGATTGTCAAAAAGCACATATCCGTTCTTTTTTCCGAACTCATACACCTCTTTCGTCACTTTTACGTCCTGCAAGCAATACTCACGAATTTCATCGATCTTCCCCTGCTTCCACCACGTCACCGCCTGCAACCCGTGGCCAGACTTTTGCGTGCCGAGCGTCGCTTTCGCCACGTCATCCAGTTTGATGCGATGCCCAAGCGACTTCTCGATGTGCTTCAACAGATCGAGCTGTGGGAGTTTTAATAAATCGCCCGCATAATAATTATTCAGTACAGGCATATCGAAATGAATAGAGTTGTACCCAACGATACGCCCGCCCTTCTCCAACCGCTGAAACAGCGCGGGCAGCTCGTGCTCTAAATAGCTTTCCCATGTATCGGTCTCGTAGTAGTACGCACAGACTATCGAAACTTTGAGCTTATCCGTAAAAAACCCTCCAACCTCCTCGAACGTGTTCTGCGTCTCAATATCCAGCACAATTTCATTACCCATATTGCCGCGATTGTACCGCGAGCCGACCGACGGGTCTATATGTCCGCAACTGAGTCGTGGACATAGTTATCCACAGAACAAAACAGAGCCAAAGTGGCTCTGCGGATAAACGACGCTTAGCGTAAGGTAATTTCGGCAATGTCATCGTCCATCACTACCACATCTTCATAAAAGTCTATCCATGCATAGAGTCCCAACGGCTTCTCTCCTGTAGGGTTTGTGCCAGGAACGATGTTTTTTGACGATGGAATTCCACCAATTACTCGCCAACTCACGAGTGGAATCTCAGGCAATGCACCATCGACAATGATCCGCCAACAATACGTGTTGCCGCTTTTTATGTTCAACGCATAACCCGCCAAGCGCATCCAAACAGCAGTAAACATTGTCATAGGTACCTCGGATAAGAGGTTACGCAAATGAAGAGGTGTCGTCAACACTGGCGTGTCCGCAACTGAGTCGTGGACATACCTATCCACAGATTAGAGGTCGCTGGCGTGGTAGAGGTAAAGCCATTCTTCGGGGCCTTCGCGTTTTTTGAATGGGGTGACACCAGGGATGGCGAAGCCGCGAGAGATGATGCGAGTCTCGGGCGCGAGTTCGGCTGCGAATTTTTCGCGGAGGCGCTTCATGGTTGAGGGAATGAGAAATGTGGCTATGACGTCGACGTTCGGCAGTGGCGTGCAAAAAATGTTACGCCGAAGCGACGTTACGCGATTGCCCGACCGACGCAGCACACCGCGGATGCGTGCCGCGAAGACGAGCAATGGATTTATCTCGAACCCCGTTGCCTGCCGTGCACCAAAATCCTCGACTGCACAAAACAAAATCGCCCCGTCACCGCTGCCGAGGTCGAGGAGCGACTCCCCTGGACGAAAGTCGACGAACTCCAGCATGCGCCGTGCCTTTGCGGCCTGCGTTGGCACCCACGGCGACCCCAAAAACAACGTAAACGCAAAACTCGCCAATACCGTTAGAAGCACGAGCTGCAACGCGAGAATGATGAATAAGATGATGAGCATATCCGGTGAATTCCAGATTCCAGACCTGACCCCATTTCTGCCATTGCAAAAAACATTTCAACACTTTTACAAATTCTACAGTTTCTACTCCCACCATTTTGTGTACGGAGTCTCCGCCAAACAATACAACTCCCATTTCTTACTCGGATGCCGCGTAAGGTGACGACACGCCAGCCAATGGTCGATGGAGTGCCGCCCCGCGCCGCTAAACATCATCATCGCTCCTATCGCGAGAATGAGCATTTGCGCTTGCAGACTACCGCTATAGTCGAGCGGAATGCGTTCGAAAAATATCGCGACCGTCATTTCGACAACCGTCGCGATCCCAACCAGCCGCACAAAAAATCCTGGAATCGCCATGAGCCCTGAAACTATTTCAATGACGCTAAATAAAATGACGACAAGTAATTGCCATTCGTGCGACAACGACCCGAGGAGCGACCCTTGCTCACGAACGCCCACGAGACGGTGCAGCCCCTGCAAAATAATCGTCACCCCGAACATGACGCGAAGAGGAATCATGCCCCACATGGGGCGAGTGCGCGTAAGAAGCGACCAGACTGTAGGCAAATGTTGTTTCATAACGAAAGTGAGGACGCAGGAATACTCTCCGCATACGTCGGAAAAGCGTGCATCATACTTGCAAGCGTTGAAAATGGTATTCCCGCATGCATGGCAAGGGCGATTTCATGTATGACTTCTCCGGCACGTTCGCCAAGAATATGCCCACCCAAAATTTTACCCTTTGCATCCATGATAATTTTGACAACACCGTCGCGCTTGCCGTCGATAACCGCACGACTCAACGCGCCAATAGGGAATGTTGCAACACGCACGCCGCGCGCAACTTTTCGAGCCTCTTGTTCCGTCATGCCGACGCTTGCGACTTCGGGCTCCACAAACGTCACACGCGGTACAACGTGTGGTCGTCGCAACACGGGAATTTTTACCCCCGCGGCAACCATACCCGCCAATGTTCCTTGATGGTGTGCAACGTGCGTAAATTGATAGCCGCCAGAAGCATCGCCTGCAAAAAATATGTGAGGGCTGCTTTTTGACTGTACAGGAATGTTCAACGACGTAAGACGCGGTCGACGCCCAACCGCAATAAGCAGCGCGGCAACGTCGAGCGTTGCGCGTGGTTTACTGCCGATTTGGTACGTTACGCGAGCGCCACTGCCATGTTTTGCAACACCAAGCACCTTTGTGCGTTCGTGCACCACGGCGCCGTGGCCACGCAACGCCGCAGCCGCAAGCGCAGAAATCGCCGCGTCTTCGTGAGGTAGCACGCGCTTCCCCGCCTCGAACAATGTGACACTGCTCCGCAGTAACGTAAACAACGTCGCAAACTCCATACCGACCGGCCCGCCGCCGACAATTGCAAATGACCTTGGCAATCGCGTGAGCTGCACCGCACTTCGCGACGTCAACACAGGAACGTTCTCGATACCCGCGATCGGCGGAATAATGTCTTCGGCACCTGTTGCAATAACAAATGACGTTGCAGATATTTTTTTTCGTCCGACTGCAATCGTGTGATTGTCGACAAACACCGCGCCACCATACACGACGTCGATGCCCGCATGATGCATCGCATCCGCTAAACGCCGCCCATTCCCCGTCACCGTATCGATAACACGTTTGCGACGATTGGCAATCGCGCTAAACCGAAACGACAATCCCGAAACCGTTATGCCGAAATCCTTTGCGTGCCGCATGGCGTTGTACATCGTTGCAGAGCGCAACATTGTTTTCGTTGGCACGCACGCCCACAGCGGACAGTCGCCGCCCAATTCGCCGCGCTCAACAATACAAACCGAAACGCCCTGCTGCCGCGCTGCTTCCGCAGCAGCAATTCCCGCTGCCCCACCACCAATGACGATGACGTCGTAGTTTTTTTTCGTTTGGGGCATAGTGTGAGTAGCAAGTAATCGAGTAGACCCACCAAAGTGTGGGATAGTTCGCGATCGAGCGAGACCCGACCCGTCAGTCCATGGCCGAGTAACGTCGAGGCCCTGCTGTATGGACTGCGGCTAGGAGGGTCGCAGCGAGGAGCGGACTATCCACGCTTGGTGTAGTCTACTCGTTCCTCATTTTTTTTACTTCCTCTCGCACGCCGTCCCACAGCCTCGTTTCCCCTTCTTGTGCCAAATCATACCACCACTCGACGCCCCAGAGATAGATTTCTGGCAGTCCCGTACGACGAGCGAATGCGATGTGTTCGTGTAAACGCTCCACCGTAAATCCCGCATAGCGCTCAGCAACGTCAACAGGAACAACGCCGTCCGAGAACCACGGCTCCGCTTGCAGTTCGGAAATCACCACACGATCAACATCATTCGCAACCGACGCCGCTTGCAACGCATAAAATTCCGGCGGGTGTGGAAACGTCACGAGTCCGAACAATGAGCTCCATGAAAAGCGATACATGCTTACTCCGAGCACATCTGCCGAATCGGCACTCGCTGCCCACGGTTCCTGTTCGCCACTCACGGTGAGTTGAATCGGCGTATACGGGTCGTCGGCACGAACGCGCGCAATTTCTTCGTTCAAAAGCGCAACGTCGGGCGCAGGGCAATCACCAAATGGAAAGAATGGTTCATTTTCAACTTGCCAACGGAGAAGAGCGGAATGGTCTTTGTAGCGTGCGACGACAATGTCGAGGTAGCGCAAAAGTGCATCGTGCTTCCGTTCATCCGTTACCCACGACGGTTCATGACACTCGGGCCAGCGCGGCACTTTGACGCCAATTGCGAGCGTCACCATTGCCCCATGCTCCCGAGCGGCGTCCATGTACCAGTCAACGTCTGAAAAATTGTAGACCCCTGGAGTCGACTCTACATCGTCCCAGTACACAGGGATGCGAATTTTACGAATGCCGAGATCGTCGATGACGGCCGCGAATGCTTTTTGCGGATCGTTGCCATTATAACGTACGAGATTCGGCGAAAACGTCACACCAAATTCCTGTGTCGAACGCGCCGTTTGTAGGACGGTGCGCGCAGAGCTAAGCGACAACGCAAAAAAGACGCATGCCGCAAGCGTTAACGTAACGGCGCCTCGAAATAATATCCTCCGTGAAATACGCATGACACTAAATTTCTTCTTTCTTTTCCCGCACGAAGGCCAACCAACTTTCAACAAAACGAATTGCAACTTTG
>CALRHD010000019.1 GCA_943359325.1 Candidatus Uhrbacteria bacterium
GTGAGGCACGCGGCGAGTGTATAGCGCGGTAATTTCATACGCGAATATTATTTGTACTTTTTCCTGATGATACCATGTCCCAGACGCTAGGCGTCTGGGACGCTACCTGATAGCATATTTCGCGTATGGCATATTTGTTACCGTTCATCCTGCTCTTCGGATTTCTTTCGGCAGGGGCGAGGCATGGAGACGACGTTATCGTTGTCCCGCTTGTGCTTTTGGTGTTTTGTTTGTGTGGGCTGGTGCCGTTTGTGCGAGAGGAAAAGACAATGCGATGCATGACGCTTGGATTTTTGTATGTTGTGGGGTTGATTGCATTTGCTGAACGTGTTCGCTTCCGTACCATTGCATTTTCTGATTCGTACGGTGTGCACATTTTTGGTGTGCCGCTTGTGCTGCTTGTCATATTTGTCACATTGGTATGTGCTGCAACGATCATTGCGTCACGTCGCATCACCCATCCCTTTCTGACAGTGCTCGCATCCGCAATGCTCGCCACAATCTGTGCGCTCGTTATCGAACCTGCCGCATTCGGGTTTGGATTGACGGCATATTTTGGAAATGGCATGTATTATGGAGTCCCAATCTCCATGCTTTTTTCATGGTTCGTGGCAGCCTGCGTTGGAGCCATCGTGACGAGAATAATGCTCGGTAAAGCCTTGTCGACGCTTCCGCTTTCGACTGTCTGGGGCGCGTTGCTCCTCATTGCATATTTTACTGGTATTGCGGTGGGTTTTGGCATGTGGGGACCTGCTATTTTGGGACTACTTGTCATACAACTTGGTTTTCGTGCAATCCACTTTTCATAAAAAAAATGTGGATAAGTATGTGGGCTGCTCAGGTGCCCACATATAGACCTGTCCCAGACGCCTAGGCGTCTGGGACAGGTTGTGTTACGCTTTTTTTGCCCGCAAGGGTTTGGGGCAATTTCGTCCCAAAAACGAGTGCGTCGACGTCCAACTCGGCTGGTCCGAGGGAAGCGTCAATACGTACAAAGAGAGGCACAATGTCACGTTCAGAAGTCATGAAGGAGTATGTTGCAATCGGGAATGATGTCGTGGGAGGAAAGATTCCCGCACATCTTTTGCGGGCATTCCGCGAAGACCCGTGGGCAGTCGCACGGCACAACGAGGTGAGTCATGAACGCGCGGCGAAGCTGTCCACTGCGCTTGATGGTGCAAATGCTTGTTGGGGCGTACTCCCCGATGGGAGTATCTACGAGTACTTCCGCGGCACGCTTCTCGTGCACAATACGTCTGGGGATAGGCAGGCATTCTACTGCGTTGGCACGCTGCTTCCACGAAGGTATTGGCACGATGAATTGGAGTTTACGGAGGTGGCGCCAAAGGGTGTCACGATTCGTAACGTCGGCGCGGTGATGCGAAGGGGACCTTACGTTGAGGTGAAAGTCCTCGACCACGTGAATGGGATCGTTTTTATGCGCCTCACGGATGTGCAAAAGGTTCTCGACGTGTATCAGCATACAGCACAAGAGGCTCCCGGCGATGACGTGCAGTCTATGTGCGTCGGTGACGATCGACTCGTGTACAGTGCAAGGTTGCAGAGGGTCATGCGACTTACAGACGGCCGCATGTGGACGTACGAGGGTAGCCTCATGTCTGCGGCGTCGACGGGTGATTTTCTCGTGGCGACGCTGGCGATCGAGGGTTCCCACGCGGTGGTGAGAAGCGCGAACCATCTCATGGTGCCTCGTTTGGCACCAAGGGCTGAAACGACTTTTTCTGATGCGACGGGGATGGTGACCACTGTGCTCAATGGTCTCAATACTGTGTTGCAATGTGTGGATGGCGAGGTATATGTCACGAAATTTCCGGCGGGTAAACGCGGGAATCGCTCGGATAGGTGGGTGCTCGCTGCCTACAAAGGCAACGACTGGGGGCGCTACGTGAAGGATGTACGGCCCAACGAGCAATGGTGTCCACCGTTCGTTGTGAACAAGGACGAAGAAGGAAACTACACGCTGGACGAACATCATTTTGCCTGGCAGGCGTGTCCGTTCATTGGTCGCGTCAACGGCGTGTCATGTGTTGAGCTGTGCTTCGAGTCTGGCCTGCGATGCCTTGCTGTCGCTACTCCCGCGGCTGGCAAGTGCAATGTGTCGGGCGTCTGGTCAGCGGTCGACCGTACGCAGATTGTGCGC
Organism: Candidatus Uhrbacteria bacterium; assembly: GCA_943359325.1. Taxonomy (GTDB): domain Bacteria; phylum Patescibacteriota; class Patescibacteriia; order UBA9934; family UBA9934; genus UBA11707. The sequence continues at coordinate 2,162 of CALRHD010000019.1, forward strand.
CACCAAAAGGTATTCTTTGTCCCCGTCCAGGACCCTGAATCGCGTCGATGGTACGTGACAGACAGTAACAATGTGCGCTACGGAAAGACGTACAGGGAAATCTACGGTCTTCACATCGAGGATGGTAATGTCGTCTTCTGGGGTAGGGACGGCACGGTGGTCTTTAAGATCACAACCCAGATCGTTTAGTCTATCGTTAATCGTCGACGTCATCCGCAAGGGTGGCGTCGAATTGTTTTTCAGCCTTCCATCTTGTATCTTGTTTCTATGCTCGAGCCAAAAGATGAAATACGGCAAAAGTTAGACGTGGCCGACTTTATCAGCGGCTATTTGACGTTGAAGCCGTCGGGGAGTGGGAGTTTTAAGGGGCTGTGTCCGTTCCATGCTGAACACACGCCGTCGTTTCATGTTTCGCGCGAACGGCAAATTTGGCATTGTTTTGGCTGCGACAAAGGCGGTGATGTGTTCGCCTTTGCAATGGAAATGGAGGGGATGACATTTCCCGAGGCGTTGAAACACTTGGCAGAAAAAACTGGAGTGGTGTTGCCCGAATACACACAACAGCCAAAACAGATTGTCGACGCGAAAGAATCGCTTCTTGCCATGCACGACGTTGCGCAAAAGTTTTATGCAAAAATTTTGGAGAGTCATGCCGACGCTCTTGAGGCACGCGCGTATCTCGAAGGGCGAGGTATAGACCGCGGGCTTGTGCAGAAGTTTGGTCTTGGCTATGCACCCGACCGTTGGGATTCGCTCGTGCAGTTTTTGGGTGGTCGCGGATTTTCTTCAGAAAGAATTATTGAAAGCGGTCTTGGGTTACGCAAAAAAACTGGCGAGGGACTTGTCGATAGGTTTCGTTATCGCATTATGATTCCGCTGTGTGATGCGCTTGGAAATGTCGTCGGTTTTACGGCACGAATTATGGCGACGCCAGGGAAGACCACGATGCCCGATGGTCCGAAATATATGAACTCGCCCGAGTCGCCGCTTTATCACAAAGGGCGCATGCTCTACGGCCTTCACCTCGCAAAGCAGGCGATTCGTACTGAGAAAAGCGTCATTATCGTCGAGGGTAATTTGGATGTCATCGCGTCGCACAAGGCAGGGGTCGAGAATGTTGTTGCAAGTAGCGGCACGGCGTTGACAGAGGAGCAGTTGCGTGTACTTTCTCGTTACACGTCAAAACTTATTTTCTCACTCGACGGAGATGCTGCGGGCATTGCAGCAGCGAAGCGTGTGTTTGACCTTGCAGTGAAACTAGAGGCCGATCCGAACCACCGTCTTGACGTCGACATTCGCTGCTTGCTTATCCCGCCATCGGCAGGGAAGGATCCCGACGATGTTGTACAGAAAAGTCCCGATCTATGGCGCGACCTCGCAAAAAAATCGCATGCGGTCATCGAGTTCTTTTTTGAGCACGCACTCAAAGCGTACGAAGCACAGGCGGAGTCGGCGAGTATCGATGAGCGCAAACAATTGGTGCGGCAGCTTTTGCCAGAAATCGCTAAACTTGTGCGTGCCGACGAACGTCATCTTTATTTGCTTCGTGTTGCCGATGCTACGCATGTGCCACTCGACGTGTTGATGGGGATGCTGGGTGAAGTGAGTAAAGAGGAAAGAGGACCAGCCTTCGCCAAGGCTACGGCCGGCAAAAAGCGTGATAAGCGAGATGATGCGGCAGAGTTTTTGTTTGGATTGGCGTGCCATGATGAGTCGATTATTCCCGAACTACAGCGCCGCTTGCCTGTGGATGCATTGCCGCTTGAGCCGTGGCAGCGGCTTTACACACAACTCTTTGCCTTGTATACTCCCGACCAGTATAAGGCTGCGGGTACGCAATCGCTTTTTTCGCGCCTTCGAGAAGCACTTTCATTGGAGTCACGTGTCGATGACATTTTGCTCATCGATCGAGCACTCCTCACCGTAGAAGAGCAAGTCGCACCGCTGTCGGCCGAACATGTTCGCGCCGAGCTCGATTTGCACATTACTCTTTTCAATCGCGCAGCACGTGACACGCAGCGCCGGAGGCTTGAGGCCGCAATTCGCGACGCTGAGCATTCTGGTGCTGGCGACACCTTGCGCATGTTGCTTGCGGAGTACCACACACTCCTCAACGCTCCTTATTTGTAATGTATGGCGAAAAAAGTTTTGCACCCGAAGAAAAAAAATGGACAGAAGCAGAAACCATTGCACAAGGTGTCGCCAAAGCGTCCATTGGCACGGTTTGTAAAAAAAGCTGCGAAGAAAAGCCTGAAATCTTCCGCGAAAGTATCGCCGCGAAAACCGCACAGTGCAAAAAAACATGTATCGCGTTCTGAGCATCGGCAGAAACCCGTACGAAAACCCGTGAGTCAAGAGACAATTTTGGCGTCGAAAAAGTCGCAACCGCCGAGCGAAGAAGTTTTGGCACGCATGATTGAGCGTGGACAGACCCGCGGTTTCGTCACCGAGAACGAAGCAATGTTTGCGTTTGGGTTTGTTGAGGATCACATGGATTTGTTCGAAGACTTTCTCGACCGTCTTGAGCGTAAGGGGTTGCATTTCGTCGAAATGAAGGAAGGTTTTCTTGGCGGTAGTCAGTCTCGAGATGATGTCTATGGAAAGTTGCGCATCAATCAAGACAAGGAAAAGCAACGTGCGATGAGTGAGGTTTCCGAGTTGACGCAGGACTCAATTCAGATGTATTTGCGCGAGATCGGAAAAATTCCGCTTTTGAATGCGGAGGAAGAAGTTGCGCTTGCAAAACGAAAAGAGCGTAACGACAAAGAGGCAGAGCGTCGGTTGATTGAGGCGAACCTGCGTCTTGTTGTGTCGATCGCGAAAAAGTTTGTCGGCAAACAGTTGTCGCTTCTCGACCTCATTCAAGAAGGCAACGTCGGCCTGTTCCGTGCAGTCAAAAAGTTTGAGTATCGCAAGGGCTACAAGTTTTCGACGTACGCAACGTGGTGGATCCGTCAGGCGATCACTCGCGCGCTTGCCGACCAGTCCCGAACTATTCGCATTCCTGTGCACATGGTCGAAACGATCAATCGCTTTAAGCAGGTGGAGCGCAGGCTTATTCAGGATTTGGGTCGTGAACCATTGCTCGAGGAACTTGCGGCCGAGCTCGACATGCCGCTCGAGAAAGTCCAGCACATTCAAAAAATTTCACAGGAGACGGTGTCGCTCGAAACATCGGTCGGCGATGACGATGATGATTCGACGCTTGAGGACTTTATTGAGGACGTCAAAAATATTCCGCCCGATAAAATGGCGGCACGACAGTTGCTGAAGGACTACGTGAACGAGGCGATGCGCGACTTGACGCCACGCGAACAGAAGATTTTGGAGATGCGTTTCGGGCTTGCCGACGGCGTGAGTCACACGCTCGAAGAAGTTGGCCGTGAGTTTGACGTCACCCGTGAGCGTATTCGTCAAATTGAAGCAAAGGCGCTCGAGAAAATTCAACAGAAAGATATTATTCAGAAGCTGCGTGACTATTAGTATGCCGAGCATCAACGAGTGGAAGGGTATGATTGAGAAAGGCGTTCAGGAGGCGCGGCACACCGAAGAGGCGTACCGCGCAGATCCGTCGCTTGCGAATAACGCTTCTGGCCGTAAGCACTATCGTTACGTCGGTGGGTTCATGATGCTGCTCGGCGTCGCTGCCACGGTCATCAACTACTGTGGCTACCAAGCGGCCGGCCGAGTATTCGTGCTTCTCATCGCCGCGAACATCGTCTTCCTCGGTTCTGGCGTCTGGATGCTTCTCACTGGCAAGAACCCATTCGCACGGCTACTGCGAAAATCGAATTGAAGTACGCGTCCCAGACGAGGGGCGTCTGGGACGCGGTCGAATGTTATGCACAGGGTGATTTGCATTTACCCATCAATTTTGTAATATTGTTTATAGAGACTCCCCAGTCTATGCTGGGGGGCTTTTATTTCCAGCACATATCCTGTCGGGTTTTTGACTCGATCACTAGTATGCGCAAGGAAACATTTGCTAATGATGAACGATATCATGTCTATAATCGTGGGGCCGCAAAATGCGATATGTTCCATGATAACGAGGATCGAATGAAGTTTTTATGGAATTTGCACCACTATCAGTATGATAAAAAGGGCGATCCAATAGTGATGGTTTCGTCGTTTGTGCTGATGACAAATCACTTTCACATATCTCTGCTGCAGAACCAAAGCGGTGGAGTATCAATGTTTCTGCAACGTGTCTGTATGTCGTATGCGATGTATTTTAATAAAAAATACGAACGCAAGGGCTGTTTATTTTCTGGGAATTTTAAAGTAAAACACATTGACAACGACGGCTATTTTTTGCATCTCACCAGATATATACACAGGAATCCCATCGAAGTTATTCGGCCCGCGTCACTAGAGAAATATGAATGGTCGAGCTATAGAACGTACATCGGGTGTGGTTCATCTCCAATTGTCACGGATCGTCTCGCAATCAAAATGTTCAAGGACCCATCAGAATATAAGGTATTTGTTGAATCATGGAAATCTGTTGAGGATCAGTTGATTGGTGACTATACGATTGATAGTGAGGAATAAAACACGTCCCAGACGACTGGCGTCTGGGACGTGTTTTTTTAAGCGACACCGTTGCGCTTGCGATCATGCTCTTTGAGGAATTGTTTTCGGATACGCACGTTTTGCGGGGTGACTTCGACGTACTCGTCGTCGTCGATGTATTCAAGTGAACGCTCGAGGTTCATGTCGATCGCCGGAGTGATAATCACGATGTGGTCTGCACTCGATGCACGCATGTTTGTGAGCTTCTTTTCGCGAATGGGGTTTACTGTCATCGTTTCCTTCATGCTTGCGCCAACCACCATACCTTCGTACACCTCAACGCCCGGAGCGACAAAGAGTGGTCCGCGTTCCTGCACCATTGCCAACGCATATGGTGTGGTGACACCTTGGAATCCGGAAATAATTGAACCTGTAGTGCGACGACTAATGTCGCCTTTATGTGGGCCGTAGTTGCTGAAAATGTGGCTCAATGTTCCCTCACCCTTCGTGTCCGCCATGAATTCGGTGCGGTAGCCGAGCAGACCGCGTGTAGGCATGAGGTACTCGAGTCGCGTCGATCCGTTTTCGCTCATCATGTTGACCATGTCGCCTTTTCGTTTGCCAAGTTTTTCGATGACCGCACCCGAAAATTCGTCGGGAACGTCAACGATAACTGTTTCCATGGGCTCCTCCATTTTTCCGTCGACCTCACGCATGATGACTTTTGGCTGCGATACCTGCAATTCAAAACCCTCGCGACGCATTTGCTCGATCAGCACGGCCAAGTGCATTTCGCCTCGGCCGGACACTTTGAACTGTTCACCATTTTCCGGAAATTCGACATGCAGCCCTACGTTTGTTTCGAGCTCGCGTTCCAAACGCTCGCGAATTTGACGTGACGTTACTAATTTACCTTCTTTGCCGGCGAATGGGGAGTCATTTACCATGAAATTCATGATGAGCGTTGGCGCGTCGATACCAATAGTTGGCAACGCCTCCCCTGTCGCACTTTCCACAATTGTTTCGCCTACATAAATATCGGGAATGCCTGCGATTTGTACGATGTCACCCGACTCCGCCTCGGCAACCTCTATTTTTTGCAATCCCTTGTGTGTGTAGAGTTTGGTAATTTTGTGCTGCTCACGTGTGCCGTCTTGCTTGATGACGGTGACCGTCATGCCTGGCTTCACAATGCCTTCGTAGATACGACCGACGCCAATACGGCCAACGTAGTTGTCGTATTTCAGGTTGGCAATTTGCATGCGCATTGGTGTGGCGATGTTGCTTGCGGCAGGCGGCACTGTCGACAAGATAAGATCGAATAGCGGACGTAGATCTGTGCTTTCATCTTTGAGATCCAGTTTTGCAATACCGGCACGTCCGTTTGTGTAAATATGTTTGAAGTCGAGCTGTGCTTCAGTCGCCCCGAGTTCGACAAACAAGTCGAACACCATGTTCAGCACGGCGTCAGGGCGAGCAGTCGGCTTGTCAATTTTGTTAATGACGACGATTGGTTTCAACCCGAGCGCGAGCGATTTTCGCAACACGAATTTTGTTTGCGGCATGGGGCCTTCGTAGGCGTCAACGAGAAGGAGCACCGAATCGACCATACGCAAAACGCGCTCCACCTCGCTCCCGAAGTCGGCGTGTCCGGGAGTGTCGACGATGTTCACTTTGACGCCGTCGAGCATGATGGCGGTATTTTTTGCGTAAATCGTAATACCGCGCTCGCGTTCGAGCTCGTTGCTGTCCATGACGCAGTCCTGAATGACATCGCGGTCGGTGAATGTCCCAGACTGCTTGAGCATGGCGTCGACAAGTGTTGTTTTTCCATGGTCAACGTGGGCAATAATGGCAATGTTGCGAAATTCCATAAAATAGCGGGAAGCTGAAAGATAAAAGCTGAAAGCCAACTTTTCAGCTTTTGTACAGCGATATTTTGCGAAAGTATGCGGGAAAAGTGGGTTTGTGTCAAACCTGCGGTTCCGCGTCCCAGACGCCAGGCGTCTGGGACTGGTTAGTGCAGCAATCGCCCTTTGCTCCCCATCCAGCGGGCGAGAGGGGCGGGGTAGTCGCGGAAGGTGGGGGAGAATTGGGATTTGAATTGGGAAAAGCCTTTCCATGAGTTTGCCTCGCCTAGCGTCCAGAAGCAGCCGAATTCGAGGTAACGGATACCTGTCCGGGACGCGTGCTGAAACCAGTAGTCCATAAGTCCCGTTCCAGCTGAGACCTTTTTTGCATCGTCGGTGTGGAACGACATGAGGTGGATAGACTGCTTTGTCTCGGGAACGTCGATGAATACGAAGCCTGCCTCTGTTTGGCTGTGTGGTTCCTTACGTTTTGCTCCGACGATGTGGAGCAGATTGCCGTTACCCTTTGCCTTGTATTTGAGTTGCGACGAAAAAAGAAACTTGAGGAACGCATCCATTTTTGAGCGTTTGTATGCGGAAAGGTACTCGTCGATGGAGATCGGGACAATGTCCCAGTTCTGTTTCAACCATTGTTTTCGATGGCGCTGTGCGTGCGACGACCATTTTTTGTAATATTCTGGGTCACTATCGACAGTTGCATAGCCTGTGCGGCTTGTGTGCATAACGAACCTTGATGGCTTCCACCAGTTCGGGACTGCTGTTGATGCGATGCGTTGCCACGTCACCAAACGAAATAGTCCGTCGTTGTCGTAGAGTGGCTCAATGTCGCCGACGTAGCGTTCAAAACGAAATGGTCCGTACTTCCATGCAACACCGACCGCGTCTCCCGATCGAACGACAGTAAAGCCTTTTTGTGCCGACACTTCACGAGCGAGATATTCAGGTACCGAAAGATACGAGACATAGTCGGCGGGCAGCGGTGGGTTTTGCATTTCGTGCGCAGGAAGTTTTGATGAGGGAAAGAGAAACACACGGCGCTATCGTGCAAAGAGTTTCGCGATACCTCCCATCATGCTCCACGCTGTCGCAGGGTCGTAATCATCGGCGTCCTCGATATCGCCGCCAATCGTGTAGTTGTTGCGAAGGACGTCGGGAACGGTGACGAGTAGTGACGACCACGCGGTGCCGTAGTCAAACATGGCGAGCGCTTCAGAAATGTAGTGGCGGAGTTGTGCGTGGGTGTCGACGGCATACACCGCAGATCCGCTTCTGAACTGTACGAGCACGCTTCCTGGACGATAGGTGACGTTCTTCCCAACAGGGAGCGACGTCAAAAACGTATTGCTCACGCTGTGCACAGGGCTATAGTCGTCAAACCAACTCATGTACACGCTTTCGTTCGGAAATGCGTGGCGCATTCCGTCGTCGCCGTAGTAATAAATGCTGTGGCAGGCGTCGCCCATGCCGATGTCGTTCGTGCACGATGTTTTGATGACGTCACCTTGTGCGGCGAATGGCGACGCGCTGACGATGATTGTTGTGGGGCTGCCCACGGTCGTATTTTTGTCGCCATCGTTGCATGTTGCAGCGGCTTTATGTTTGCCCGTTGTGGTGAACGTGACAGATTTGCTGAATACGCCATCATGCTCCGTCATCGCGCCAACACTGAGACCGTCAACGGTCATGGTGCAGCCACTCACCCATGCGTCGCCGACAGGTGTTGTTTTGAGTGTGACAGGAGTGAGCACGGTTGCGACGCTTGGTGTGAATGCGGGGATTGTAGGACCAGTAGTGTCGACTTCAAACGTTATTTTTGAAACAGGAAATGAATTGCCAGTTTTATCTTGATAGCGTACGGCAACGGTGTACCAACCATCGTGGAGCGGTCCGAGTTTGAGACTCGTCCCTTTGCCGACGCCGATATAATTGTTGTTGTTCAGCTTGTAGTCGTAGTGCACCGCACCATCGACCGCGTTCCATGAAAGCACGGGGTTTGGGTTGTTCGTGTAGACGCCGCCTGCGATTGAAAGATCGGCAGCGTGAGAAGAAAGTGGGAGGAGAAAAAC
>CALRHD010000020.1 GCA_943359325.1 Candidatus Uhrbacteria bacterium
TGCCTGTATGGACAACACCGGGGAATGACTTCTTGTTTCAGTTATCGATTACGCCGCCATCTGTCTTTCTGCTTATGGTTTCGTTGTCGATAGGCAATGCGCTCATTATTCTGATGCAGTGGCACCTGCGGCAATCGCAGGAGGTGAAAATTGGTGCAAAAGAAATAAGCGGGGGCGTTGGACTGCTCGCCGCGTCGATTTTTTCTACGTTGGTGTGCGTCGCATGTTTTTCGTCGCTCCTTTCGCTCTTTGGCTTAGGCGGTGTCATCTTTTTTGGCGAGCACCAGCTTCTCATCGCTCTCATCGCACTTTGCCTCATGTTTTTTGCGCTTTGGTACACTGCTCGCCGCGTGAATGGGGTGTGTACTCGGTGTGTTGTATAAGACTTTACAGTTTTTACCCGTTTGTTATTATGGGTATACTAAACATCCGCCCGTACTCCTCCGTTAACGAGAGAGTGTCAACGGAGAAGTAACACGCACTATGGCAGACAACACACGCGTCTTCGTTGGCGGCGTTCCATACGCAGCAACCGAGGAAGAACTCAAGGCGCATTTTAGCGCAGCAGGGAACGTGGTCTCGGTTTTCATGCCGATCGATCGCGATACAGGTAAGAAACGCGGCTTCGCCTTCGTCGAGTTTTCAAACGAGGAAGACATGAATAAGGCGGTTGATACGTTCAACCAAACCGAGTTCGGTGGCCGCACGATCAGCGTCAATTCTGCTCGCCCACGCGAGTAAGCGTCTCACAAAAATTCCCCTCATGGGGAATTTTTGTTACCATAGGTATTGTCTACAGGCTATAACCCTTTTTTCATTGTGTATGCCAAGGCTTGCTGCGACACCACGTCACGAAATGATCGCGCAGTGGTTTTTTATTGTTCTCGGCGTAGGGCTTACCTTGCTTTTCTGGAAGATTATTCAGCCTTTTGCCCTCGTGCTTCTCACGGCAGCGGTCATGGCAGTCATTTTTACACCTTTTGAACGACGCTTGCGTAAAATGGTTCGTAGCCCAAAACTTTCTTCATTCCTTACACTGCTTCTTATTTTGATTGCCGTCGTGGGTCCGTTGATTGTTGCAGGCATTGTCATGGCCGACCAAGCAGTGGAACTCGTGAAGAATGCTTCGGGCGAAAATGGTTGGATTTATTCGTTTGACCCACTTACGTTGCCATACGTTGATGCGCTGCCAGAATCTGTACGTGAGCAAATTGTTACCTTCGACGTTCGTACTGCGCTGACAACCGTTGTTTTGTGGTCATCGAGTCATCTTGGTCTTCTTTTTTCGAGCTCAGCGACGTTTGTTTTTAATGTCTTTATTTTCTTCATTTGTCTTTTTTACTTTTTGCATGATCGGGAAAAAATCATTGCAGAAATTGTTGCATTGAGTCCGTTTCGTGATAAAACCGACCACTCTATTCTAGAAAGAATGACGAACACAATTCGTGCGGTTGTGCTGGGTTCGTTAATCGTGGCGCTCGTACAAGGTGTTGTCGCAGGGATAGGCATGACTATTTTTGGTGTACCGGGGGCACTTATTTGGGCGGGTTTAGTGATCATTGCTGCACAAGTTCCGATGGTGGGCACTGCGGCTGTTCTTGTGCCCGTGTGCATTTATATGTTTGCAACAGGCGACACCGCAAGTGCGGTTGGTCTCACGATTTGGTCTGCGGTTGCGGTTGGCGCAATAGACAACGTACTCGGCCCTTACCTCGTCGAAGGCAAGACGCGCATGCACGCACTCCTTATTCTGCTTTCCATTCTTGGTGGTTTGCAGGTATTTGGCCCCATTGGTCTTATTGTTGGCCCCACGGTGCTCGCAGCATTTTTGTCGCTGGTGACGCTGTACAAGGCGGGCGTACTTGAGAAATCGAATTTGTAATTTGCTGTATGTTTGACTCGACGACACCATACTCTGCTCCACAGGTGGTACCTGTACCAACTATGGCGCCACCACCATCGGTTGTACCGCCTACACAACCTCGCTCTCACAAAAAGATTTGGAGGACTCTTTTTCTTGTTGTGTTGGTCGCAGCAGCGGGTGTTGGTGCCGCATATTACTTTTTTGTGCTCGCAGTGACGCCAGAAAAAGTCATGGGAAAAATGTGGACGGCAATGTCGGGCGTGACCTCGACGGAATTTGGGCTTGAAGTGACGGGAACGGGGATGGGCATGGTCGATGGTAAGGGCGATGCACCACGTCATGAAGCAGAATTGGTTATGGCTCTCATGGCAAACGGGGCATTTGCATACCTCGACAATCTTTTTGCGATGGACTTTAGTCTGCACACTACGGCTGATAGCGAAACGGTGTTTGGTTTTGCAGGAGCATCGCGGAGCGTGGGTGGTGCCGACTACATCAAGCTTACAGAAGTGCCAAAAACGGCGCTCCCGATTGATACGGGGGATTTTGACGCCATGAGCGTGCTTCGCGACCGCTGGATTGTCATCGACCGCGCAGAAATTGCAAAGTCGCTTCACCTTGAGCAGTTTTTTGCGCAACTCGATTCGCAAACTGCGGGCACGACCACGTCGCATGCTGACGCAGTGAAGGCTGTTTTTGCTACATACCTCCCTGCAATTTTGCACGTCACGGCCACATTGCCAACCGAAGATATTGGTGGTGTTTCGAGCTTTCATTATGCATATACCATCGACGAAGCGGCGGTGCGAACGCTCGAGTCGCAGTTACAAATTGCGCTCGGCGATGACTTACAGCAGGGGTCGTTTGATAAGATCGATGCGTTTCTGGACAGTACAGAAAATTTGCAGGGTGAAATGTGGATCGCGAAAGCAACAAGTTATGTGACAAAGGTGACGATGACGGGTGATGTCATGCAGAAGAGTGAATCGTCGACGTTTACCGACAAAATTGCATTTACTGTAGCACTCACATTGTCGAATCCGAACGCGACGATCAGCGTTGAGGCTCCTTCGGATGCTACGCCGATTATAGACGTGATGAAGGAGGTTATGGAGAAAGTGATGGAATTTACTACTGCTGACGATGATGGCGACGGACTGACGAACATAAACGAAACGAAGCACAATACCGATCCTGCAAATTCTGATACGGATGGCGACGGGTTTTCAGATGGCGACGAAGTGAAGGGCGGCTACAATCCGCTCGGGGAGGGGAAGATGCCTGTTGAGATTCAGAAAGTTGAATTTGGCGACTAATTTGTGCGTACTGCTGAAAAGCCATATCGCAAACTGATTCTCGTTTGTACGAATAGCCGTCCCGACGGCACGAATTGTTGTGCGTTGCGTGGTGGAGAGGAGTTCTTTATGGCACTGAAGGCGGCGGCGAAGACGCGGTTCACCGACGTTCGTGTCGTGCGAACAGGTTGCCTCGATAACTGTCTGACGGGCGTTTCCGTCGTCGTCATGCCCGACAACATTTGGCTCGGGGAAGTTTCCGTGCAGGATATCGACGAGATTTTGCATCTCGCGACGTAATGGCGTAATGGGGTCAGGTCTGGAATCTGGAATTTGGCCCCAAAGACCATTTAACGGCCCAGCGTTTCTCATCTACCACCCGATCGCATACAGAATGTCGCCGCGGCGCATGGTCATCGTCTCTTTCCACCAAAGACGTTCACCATTTTTTGGTGCGAACAAAGTTTTTGATGTTTTCGCATCAAGTGTCATGCAAGTGCCGAGTGCGCTGCCCCCTTTTATTTCGTTATTCGAAAAGGGTATTGGTTGCCAGATGCCGTTCCATGGAGCACGAACGAATGTGACATGACGGAAAACTTTTTGCTCGGCAACGAGGGTTGGCGGTTTGTTGATCATGCCAAAAGCGTGCATCACCCCTTCGGCCCAGTGCACATGCCGCGTAACGTCATCTTCGTTTCTATTGCCCCTACTCCCCGACTCGGCAATGACGTACGTGCACCCTTTTTGTGCAAGCCGCATCGCCTTCGAGCCAAAACCTGCCTTCTCGTACACAACTATCTCCGCCATGTTCGCGTGAATGATGTTGTCCGCAACTGAGTCGTGGACATTATCGTCAATGTGATACAGCCATAAAAATGGCGACAAACTCTCTGTGATCGCGCCACTATGCATATCGAGCCAGCAATTTGCTTGCGTGTCCGCAACTGAGTCGTGGACATAGTTGTCTACAAGCCAGTGCACGAGGCGTTCGGTAGGGGAGCCGTTTGCACTGCCGGGGAAGATGTATTTGGGGAACTTGCCGTCGGTGGGGTTATGGCTCGATTCATTCCAAAAGCCGTCGACGTTGACGATGGGGATTACGACGAGTCGCCCCGAAAAATCGCCGTCCCTATACCTATCGATAAGGCGATACGCCGCCTCGATTCCTGCGTATTCATCGCCGTCCATGCCTGCCGTCACGAGAAATGTGCTCCCCGAACGCTGCCCCGCAATATCGGCAACAGGCACCTGGGCACGATGCGTGCCAAGATCGACGTCGACCATGCGAATGGCGCCGTTTGCACCGGGTAAAAAGAGATTTTTTACTGTGTCCAAAAACATACAAAGAGGATAGCATGTCTCATATACTTTCGTAATCTATGTCCGCCCAATTCGACGACGAAACCTTGGCCGACCTTGTACAGGATTTTGCAGAGCTTTTGGCGATCGTTGACGACAATATCGAACGACTCAACGTGGCACGAGGGCAAATTTTTTCCAATGCACTGCCCGACACCGCTTCGACAGTGGAGGGCGTAATCGACAATTTGTTTGTCACATATCGCCGTCTTCACGACGAGCTTTCGCGACCGCTACAAAAAGGTGACATCGCCGAACTCACACGGGAGAAAAAGCGGATCGCCAATATCGTACGCGGTATGCAGGGTGTTGTCGGTTCGCTCATCGCATCGACTGACTGGCAATCACCGTCGTTTTTGCATGCGGTGCAGTCGCAAGCAGGGCGGCAAACGGGAAAAATTTCAGGAACGGTGAACGACTATAAACGTGACCATCACATGGACGCTGCCAAATATGAAAACGCGTTTCGAAGAGAATATATCGACGCCACATTCCGCATTCCGCCAAAAGTTTATCTGACTGCAAGTGGCATGGCGGCGTTTAGCACGGCAGTGACGACGCTTGCGGCTGAGGGGCGGATGGACGGGCCGATTATGGTCGGTCGTGGCAGTTATTTTGAGAATAAACAGGTGCTTGAGCAGTTTTTTGGTGACAGACTGGTATTTTTTGATGAAATGCATTTTGACGGTGTACTTGCAATGGTGAAAAAGATACAGCCCGTCGCGATTGTGATCGATTCGCTCACGAACACCGCGGACATTGCCGTGCCTGACCTTCGGCGTCTCCTTCCTGCAATCGCCAGAGTGGTGACGCAACCGACCGTCCTCATTCTCGATAACACGGGTATGGCCACGGCGTATCAACCATTCGTCGACATGCCGCGCGTGCCGTCGAAGTTGACGCTTGTCGTTGTCGAGAGTCTCAACAAATATTACCAGCTTGGTATGGACCGGGTGACGGGTGGTGTGATTTGGCGTACTGGACTGGCGCCAATCGGATTTTTTGGAAGTCGCATGCATCTTGGTACGAACATGCCCGACGCTTCCGTGTTGTCGTTGCCAACGCCGAATCGCGCGCTCCTCGACAAGCGTCTTGCTCGTCTTCATCGTAATGCAACGCTTCTTGCAACCGCACTTGATGCACATATAAAAACGTCGCATACACCGTTTTCACACGTTGTGTATCCCGGCCTGCCATCACACCCCGCATATTCATGGAGCGTCGACCGGTTCCATGGGAGTTTTTTTATTCTCGCATTTAAACCTACATTTTCGCATGTGAGATTGTCGAAAAAGTTTCTTGGAATTGCTATCGACGAAGCAAGAAAGGGAGGAGTCGACATTGTGGCAGGTACGAGTTTTGGTTTTTCCACGACGCGCATCTACTTGACCGCCCTTCACGCCAGTAAATACGCCAAACCGTTTCTTCGCATTTCCGTCGGAACTGAAACCCGCGCCGAGATCGACGCCCTCACTGCTATTTTCATTCGGGCAATTGACAGGCTCTAAAAAACAAAGCGACCCGACGCTGCGCATCCATGAGGATAGTAGATCGGGTCTCGATTTTTGGTGAGTCAAGACATGTTTTCCGGTCTGGGAAGCTCACGAACTAATTGATTTACGTCACTTGCAACCCCAACGAATTCGTACCGCGGCACCTGCTCGAGTACACTCGAAATCCGTTCGTGAACGAACTGTCCATGGAAAGAGCGCCCATGATTGAGCGTCGCCCGCTATTGAGTAAGGATGACTAATCCAATAAATTATGTTAATCTTTAGCCATCTATGAACACCCACGTAAAAGCATTGTCCAATGCCTTGACCTCTCCTAGCATGCTTGATTTATGGCGAGATTTTGTAGCTGCCTATAAAAACTGGCGACACAAGCGCCTCTTGGCTTCAATCGACTTCCGCGAACTTCACAAAGATGAAATCACCGACGAAATTCGGCAGGATATCGAACGAGTGAAAAAAATATCACGAGAAAATTTGATCAACATTTAGTCTGTGCCAATCATTCTCGCTATTATTGAGGACGAAAAAATTCTTTCCTATCTCACAACTCGTGGTCTACTCAAGCAATATGTGAAAATGAAATACGCCATCTTAAGCGGCGACACGAAACGTGCTTCGCTCAAAGAGCGTCAACCACCAAACTCTGGCATTTGGCAATTTCGCATCAATCATCAGTTTCGTGCTTTCTGCTTCTTCTCAGACCTACATACTCTGGTTGTTGCCCGAATCGATAACCATCAATAAAGAAAGTCTAGATTTTTTTGTTGACGAGACACAAAGAGCGGTTTTGTTATTGACCAAAAACATATCTTTGGCTATATTTACGCAGCGAAAATATTACACGGCTCCATCGTCTAATGGTTATCCGGCGGAGCCGGACCCGGCTTCGCCGGGGGACACGGGCTTTCCACGAGTATGTACTTTGTCTATATTCTCGAATCCCTTAATACAGGCCGCATTTATATAGGAATGACCGAAAATATCGAACAACGAATAAAGGAACATAATGCGGGGAGAGTGAGTTCAACGAAAGGATATCGCTCGTACTCTGTGATATATACGGAAGAATATCCGGATAAAACAAGCGCAAGGAAACGAGAAATCCAGATTAAAAAGTCTGGAGTTACTCGCAGGGAGATTAAGATGAGATTTGGCCTAAAAAATGGCTCCATCGTCTAATGGTTAGGACACGGGCTTTTCAAGCCTGTAACGGGGGTTCGACTCCCCCTGGAGTCACCACAATCGGCTCACCTACAAGGTGAGCCGTTTTTGTTTCAATGTCCCTTGCAAAGTTCTTTTATATGGATTAAATTTGTATTGTACAAGGAGTGCATCATGGCCGATTCTAAGTCTGAGGTTAGGGAACCTACACGAGAAGAGTTCGTTGCAGCAAAAATACGTTTTCAGGAGATTATGGCGAATGGCGAGTACGATCGCCGCTATGGTGATCCTCGTAAAGCTCGCGAGACGGCAGGGGCGTGGCTGGGTGTCATTCAGCTTCCGATCTTTGGCCCTGTGGTGAGATATACGTCCGCCAATTCGAGTCCCCATCCTGCGCTTCAGACTGCAGTAGCACCAGCAGCACCAGATCTCACGATGCAGGCATGTGATTTCCGTGTGAGACTTGTGAAGGCCGGAGAGGCTACCATGTCCTTGACGACCACGTGGCGTTCGTCATGGGGCAGGTCGGTGGTGCGACATTCCGGGAGGATGCGCACGAACGCAGGAGGCAGATCGCGACTTTTGCCGAAGATTACGTCCATGTCTCTTGGCACGACTTGGGTTGTATCTTTCCGGATCCAGACTCTGTTCCGCCGACGGATTTTCGTCTGTGGAAGCCCAGTGACGATCGTGAGCATGAAATTGAGCGTATGCACACGGCGATCTTGCGCGTGTGTGCCACAGAGACAGATGCCAAGACATGGGTCGAGGCTCGTGCAACGGAGTTACGTCAATAAACTCCCGCCTTTGTTCTGCAAAGAACGAAGGCGGTTTTTTTATTTTTTTCTTCAGCAGTACAGCATTTCCCCAACCTGTGGATATTGTCATATGGTATACTTTTATGGTCTCTCCAAAGACTCCCCGCAACCCCCTAATTCTTTTTGTGTTTTTATGTTAGACAAAAACGATGTTACCCTGTTGCGGGGCATGTTTACGGAACAGGAGTCGCGTATGTATGCTTTTATACAGCAGAGCATGACGGGACAGGACACTCGCACTGAAAAAACCATCGAGGCAAGTACGCAGGCACAGGATGTTCGCACTGCAAAAGCGATTGAGGTGAGTGCGCAGGCACAGGATGTTCGAGTTCGTGAAGCCATCGAGGCAAGTGCGCAGGCACAGGATGTTCGAGTTCGTGAAGCGATTGAGGTGAGTGCGCAGGCACAGGATTCGCGATTCCGCGAGGCAATACATCAGAGTAATAATGACCTCAAGCATGAGTTACGTGACGAAATGCAGTCGCTTATTCGTGCGGCAGAGTCGCGAATTATATCGAGTATTGCTGATCTACTCGATACGGCAATCCTTCCACAGATTAATGAATTACGTGTGGATATGACAAAAGTCAAACTTCATCTTCGGCTCGCGTGAGCACATAAAAAAATCGTCTTTGCACCAAGACGATTTTTTGAAACGAAGATTTGTGGTATACTTTTTTCATCGTTCAGATTTTTTTCTTCATGTACGTTGTATGAAACATTTCGGCATGACCATTATTGCCGCGGGACTTGCGCTTACTGCCGCATATTCCTTCGGCGCACAAAGTGTTGGTTGGGTAGAGGCGGGAAGTACAAGCTGTAGATATCAGATTGAGTCACTTTCTGGAAGGTCGACGATGAGCGCGAATTTTGTGACGTCGCTTGATGCCTCGACTCCTTCGGGGGAATCGACCCCTGATGTGCACAGCCTCTTGCGTTTTAATGTTTCTGCGCTCGACGAGAATTGTGATAATGTCACTGTTCAGCGCATGGTTTTCGACCTTACCGCAACAGATAACGCGGCAAGCGGTTGGATTCGACGTGCAGCGCGTTCGGGCATTACGCTCGAAGATGTTGCAACAGGTGACGTTGTTGCAGTCGGTGTGCCACAGCGTATCCTTGGAACGTCGGTACGCTTTGCTTCGGGGAGTTTTTCGCTGAAGAGTGGAGAAACGCGAACGCTTGATGTGTATGTTGACATGAGTGGTGCGTCGGCAGAGTTGGACGACACCGCGCTCCTTTCTATGACGCAGAATGGCGTTGTATGGAGCGATGAGCATAAATCCGTTCGCGCAATGAGCGAAGCATTGTTCGGAAGTTCGGTTTTCTTTTAACCGCACAAACAACAAAACCACCTCATTTCGTGTGAGGTGGTTTTGATTTATGTCACATTTTCGAATCGTGTGTTGCACACATCCCAATGGAGGTTGTCGAAGTATGCGGCGATGTAGTCAGGGCGTTGTGCAGGAAGATAGTCGACCATGAATGCGTGCTCCCAAACGTCCATCGCGATAATGACTCGTGTGTCGACAAGGTGTCCGACTTCATGGTCGGAAAT
>CALRHD010000021.1 GCA_943359325.1 Candidatus Uhrbacteria bacterium
CGAGCCCGATTTTCTGTTTTTGCACGAGGGCCGGAATCGCTTTCACGGTTTGAAACCCACTCTTCGAGTGCATCGACAGCAAATCCCGCCTTTGCGAGATCGGCAATGTATGCCGAAAGCGGGCGGTGATATGAAAACGTTTTGAGCGATGGCGCCGATCCTGGATGCGCTTGAATAGGAATTTCGTGTTCGCTCATGTACATGTCGACACGACGATATTGCATTTTTTTGCTCTCATCGAATCCCCAACTTGATTGGCGAGGAATGCGAAAAGCGGGGTGGTTCAACACAATAACGAAACGCGAATCTTTTTTGAGCACGCGCGCCGCATTTGCGAATACTGCCCCAGCGTCATCAATGTTTTGCACAGCGAGAATGCATGTTGCCCCGTCGAACGTCACGCCCACAAATTTCTCTGCAAACTTTCGTGCATCTCCAACAACAAACTTCGCACCACGAATCTGCCTTGTTTCGGCCGCACGAACAAGCGTTGCCGCAATATCGATACCCACAACCTCCCCACCCAATTTTGCCACATGGGCAGCAAATGAACCCTCACCACAAGCTATGTCGACGTATTTCTTCCCCTTTCCTACGCCAAGCAACCGAAGCGCATTCGGAAACACAAGCGTCTCCTGTAGCGTATCCTCACCCTTCATGTATCCGCCGTACCATTTGGCGACGTTATTCCATGACGTTTTTGGTGCGTGAGCTCCATGGGGAGATTGGCGTTTTAGTGTATACGGTCGACGTTCCATAGTTCGCGTATCAAAACACAGAATCACGTTCATGGGAAGCTTCGTCTGCTATACTTAGCCTATATGCGTAATACTTCACCGCGACTTAGGAGCACTATCGACAAATGGTTGCCCAGATGCGCTATGGGTTGCGGATCGTTTGTTTTTGCTCTTCTCCTCATCTTTTTCGTCATCAATCCAATTATCGACAATGTACAACTCAGGAAGCGAGCAGCAAAAATGACATATATTCACTTCACCCACAACAACCTCGGATTTTCATTCGACTACCCAAATGATTACCGGCTCAATGATAGACTCTTCTACGAAAAACATGGCAATTATTGTCCAGAATGCCATTTATCAGCGTTTTTCTACGAAGATGATAATGAAGTTCTTGCCATAAAAATAAACGCGCGCGAACCAGAAGGACCAACAACGCCGGTCACGATGAATGGTAATGTAGGAAAGAGAATAAACGGTGTAGAAACTGGTGATTTCTATTGGACGCGTTATGAAAGCTACATTTTTTCTCACAACGGCCTAAATATCGAATTCCGTTTTTACGGAAAGCACATTAACGTGCTCGAGCAACATATCCTCGATACCTTGCAATTCGAGTAATGCTTATCGCCTCGCCCCGCTGTCGCCGATTTCGTCGAGTTTAACCGAGAGTAATTTGCTCATACCGTCGCCCGACATCGTGACACCGTAAAGCATATCCGCTTTTTCCATTGTGGCGCGGTTGTGTGTGATAACGATAAACTGCGTAAGTTTCTGCAGCTCCTGCAAAATATTCGAAAACCGCACGGTATTTGCTTCATCGAGTGCGGCGTCGACCTCGTCGAGCACAACAAATGGCGACGGATTCGTTGCCATGATTGCGGAAATGAGCGCGATCGATGTAAGCGCTCGCTCACCGCCCGAAAGCAGGTTCAATGCTTTCAACTTTTTTCCGGGTGGCGTCGCCTGAATATCGATGCCAATCACGGCATCCGCGCGCTCTTTTACTCGTTCGGTAATCGACGCAATCGAATCGTTTTCAATTTTCTCTTCTGCCATTTCTTCCATTGCGCGATCCATGTTGACCTTTGTTTCCTCGGCAACATCGTCCTGCGACATTTTGACCAAGCTGCACGAACCACCACCAAATAACACTGCAAAATAGCGTTGAAACTCCTTGTTGATCGCAGTAAATGCTGCTGCTGACTGTGAACGAATTTCCCCATCGAGTTCATCAATAATTTTCTCCGTCGACGCAATAGCGCTCCGCAAATCCTTCACCTGCGTCGTCAAAAACACAAATCGCTCACTCGTCGTCTCATACTCTCTCATTACTTCTTCATCAATGCCCCCAATAAGCTCCAGCTGGTGCTTTAGGCGCAACATTTTGTCGTGCAACGTCGCAACATCGGATATCTCTCGTCTGACATTCGATGCCTCCATCGTTTTCTTCATCCGCTCTACGCCGATATCGTCCTGCATTTCTCGTTCAACTGCCTCCATACGCGTTTCGACTCGCGTCAACTCAATCTGGACACTGTTGGCCGCTTGTTCCAACGCAAACAATTCCTGCTGCAGTACGCGGAGCTGACGCTGAAACGCGAACACCTCTGTTTTTTGTACGGTCGCCTCTTTTGCAAATACATCCATCGCGACCTCCGCTTCTCCTACTGCCGACTCTGCCGCTTTCACACGAGTCGTTGCCGCAGCAAACGCTACAGTATGTTCTTGCGATGGGGTAAAGTCTTCTGGATTGGGTTTTGTTAAACGATCTTTAAGTTTTTTTGATCGTCCGAATACTCCATCAACCTCATCCGCAATGACACTGATCTCATGCAGTTCTTTTACTGCGCGAAGCCTTGCGGCAAGCGTTTGGTGCGCGTCAGCAATCCCCGCCACTTCAGTAATAATATCGTGGAGCGGCAATGGTGCCCATGTGGATTGCGCCCTCACTTTCGCCATTTCCAATTCACGTTCCGCCGCAAAATGCGCCTTCCGCGCGTCATTCAATTCCTGCTGTGCCAACTTGTACGCCACCTGTAGCGACTGAAGTACCGAATCGTTACTCGTTACTCGATACTCAATATTCTCTATTTCCGCCACCTTCGCGTCTCCCGCCTTCAACTCCTCTTGTTTCTTGATGATCTTCTCGCGTGCCTCATTGTGTCGTTTTTCTATCGTCGACTTTTCCGACGATAACCCTCCCCATGCCATGCCATAATATTCCTCCTGCGCCACATGCAGCTGTGCTGCAACTTCTGCCCGCTTATTCAAACGATCAACTTGTCTCTTTAACGAATTGACGCGCGGCTCAAGCTCGCCCAAGAGCATTTCTACCTCTGACAAATTTTCTGCCGACTTTTGCAACTTCAACATTGATTGATGACGCTTCATTTGAAAGCCTCGCACGCCCATCGCGTCGTCAAAAAACACTTTGCGCTCTTCTGGCGTTGCCGTCAGCACATGGTCGACCATGCCCTGCCCAATCACAGAGTACGACCGCTGGCCAATACCCGCCTCAGCAAGCATAAGCTGAATATCGGTCAACCGCGCTTCCTTGCCATTCACCATGTACGATGTTTCACCATCGCGGTAAAGGCGGCGCGTAATCATCACCTCGGAGAAATCGACTGCCATTGCATGGTCGGCGTTATTAAACGTCAAACTCACTTCCGCAAATCCACTCCGAGATTTCCCTTCCGACCCACTAAAAATAACGTCCTCCGCCTTTTTGCCGCGTAGCAGTTTGAGAGACTGTTCGCCCAAACACCACCGAATCGCGTCGGCCAAATTCGACTTCCCACTCCCATTTGGGCCCACGACGACCGTCAAATGATGCTTTGCTGACGTTTCAGGGGGAAATTCCAAAACTGTCTTTTGTGCGAACGTCTTAAAACCCTGCACTTCGAGGCGCGTAAGAAACATAGCTCGTGCAATTGTACACGGCATAAGAGATCGGAGCCAGATGCATATATCGATGTACTTATATTGACGTCATACCTCACAAACCGTACACTCTCGCGTTCTATGGTTTCCGTACTTCACAGCAATATCGTCGAAAAAATCCGAGATGCGGGACATATTTTGCTCATGACCGACGAGCGCCTAGACGGCGATACGCTGGGTTCCACTCTCGGGTTGTTCCATGTACTCATCGAGATGGGCAAACGAGTGAGCGTGTTTTCACCAAAAATCGTTCCTGCAATTTTTCACTTTTTACCAAACATCGACGTCATACAAACAGACGTCGATGTTTTTCTCGATAACACTATCGACCTTTCAATCATCTGCGACTGCTCCGACGGCATCTACGTCACCAAACTTGTGCCAACAATGCCGCGCCGTGTGCCGCTCGTCATGTTCGATCACCACGCAACAAATCCGCATTACGGCGACTACAACGTGCTCGAACCAAACGCCGCATCCACGGCCGACGTCGTATGGCGATTCGTAAGAAATGCAGGCTTCCCTGTCACGAAAAATGCTGCACAATGTTTTTTAACGGGCATTTGTACTGACACGTCGATTTTCTCAACGTCGAACACCACCGCAGCAGCATTCGACGCCGCCATGGAACTCGTTCGCCTTGGCGCAAAACTTCCTGAAATTATCAAGAACACCATCGACAATATTTCCGTGCCGATGCTCCGTGTATGGGGGCTCCTTTTTTCACGCCTCCACCACAATCCCACTTTCAATGCACTCACTACCGCTTTTACCCTGGCCGACTGGGAGGCGTTCGGCAAACCTGACATGGACACATCAAGCATTAGCAACTTTTTAAACGCCTCCCTTGATCACGCCGACACTATCGTCATCCTCCGCGAAAGTGAAGATGGCGGTGTGAAAGGTAGCCTTCGCAGCCGTGTTCGCGACGTTGCCGCGCTCGCCGAAACATTTGGCGGCGGCGGTCACAAGCGCGCCGCGGGATTCAAAATTGCCAACGCATACCTCCATGAAATCGATGGAATCTGGATGATCGCAAAGAACTCTATCACCGAGGTTATTGCCAATAATGATACTCCAGCCGTTAATTTTCTTTTGCCATCAACACTAAGCACTGACAGTGCCTAGTGTTGACTTCACAACTTTCTACGAATTTGCTACCATTCTCACACAATTTGCGGGCGTCGTATAACGGCTATTATTCGAGGTTTCCAACCTTGAGACGCGGGTTCGATTCCCGCCACCCGCTCCATCCCACTTCGCTCCTAAATGGAGCTCCGAGGGACCAAGAAAAAGCATCTGATTCGTCTGGTGTTTTTTCTTTTCCTATAAAACAAGCACACCTCCGTCCGAAGACAGAGGTGTGAGATGCGACTAGATTGCTTCAAATTTCTTGAGCGACGGTGGAAGTGGGAGGCGTCGTTCATGGCTGTCGCCACGAAGGACAAGCTGCCCCTTATGTGGCGGTCTGCCGAGGATGACTGTGGCAACGGCAGCGTAGAAGCCAATGCCGTGCAACACAACCGTATGTGCCGAAGTACCCATCTTTTGCGCCAATCTCCCTAAACGCCCTTTGCCAAAATCATAGCCCTCGCGCCACACATCGTTATCCAATGGCTCAGCGAGAAGAAGCATGAGTGGCGTGGCGTCCAAGAAACATTCCTCCATGAGCACTCCACGAAATGGCTCTGGGGCGCGAACGGGAATCTCTTCTTTGCTCTCCGTAACCCACAGCAGCACCGTGCCCGGCTGCTCTTCGCAATATGCGTCGAGCTGTCGAAGGAGACAAAATCCATCCTGAATCACGTTACCCGGCAGAGCGAGCTCAAGCCGCTCCATGAGTTTCTGCATTGCCCTGAATGCAGGAAGAGGAATGACAATTTCGATATCTGCGCCAATACTCAAAAGAGACATGAACCCTCCAGATGGGTACGCTGACATTAGCGCAAAAATGACGTTTCGTCAAGCTAAAAAGGCCTCTGCACGAAGTTTCACTGCTGCCGCCTTCACATCTCGCTCACCAAACGCATCAGGTGAGACGTGCCTCAAAAGCTCGACAATCGCGTAATGTGAATAGTCAGCCTCATCACGCAAGTCGTCACACATGCGAATAATGTCACCAAAAAGCGGGTTCGGCGCAAAACCAAGATCAATAAGTTCGTCTCCTGTAATAATATGTGGCGCAGGACCGTGAAGCACGTTGATTTTTGCCGCACGATCGAGAAGCCATTGCCCTGCAGGGTAGTCTGTTCGAAACAGTGATTTTGACGGATCGTTGGAGTCGAAAAATGGACCGCGACCGCAGTAGTCTGACTCGGTAACAAGCACGAGGTCACAAAAATTTGCGGGATGGATACGTGCCGCAAGCCGACGAATCGTGCCGTCTGTTACAGGTTTTTCATCAACACACTCTGCGTGCCACAATCGATACGGCTTCATGTGGTCTTTCACAATCCCAACCACTCGATCGATCGTGTCACCATCAATATATAACGCTTCTAAAAAACTCCGTGTTGGCACTTCTCCTGCCTCTTCGTGGCCGTGTGAACGTATTCTCCCATTTTCGACTGCCGTCACATACGGCTTCCCAAAATCATGACACAACGCACCAAAGAGAAGCGTTACTGCACGAACATCGTCGAGTTTTTCGCGCCGCACAATTCTTGCCGCTTCGTCGACAACCATCATGGTATGAATCCACACGTTGCCTTCTGGGTGCCACTCCGGCTCCTGTGGCGTTCGCTCGAGTGCAGTTAATTCCGGATGGAGTACCTCGAATGCCCCGACCTTCATGCCGAAATCCATTCCCCATGACGGCTTTTCCGACATCGTGAGCAGCTTCCGCCACTCCATACCAATGCGTTCAGGAGAAATCTCGGTAAGTGCAGATGACATTTTTTGCATGACATCAAAACTTTCCTCGTCTACATGCAAATAAAATCGGCCAATAAGCTGCATTGCACGCAACACTCGAAGCGGATCCTCACCAAATGTCGCTGCATCAACCACGCGCAAAACTTTTGCCTTGACGTCGGCAACTCCCCCAAACGGATCGATAATTTCTCCCGTCAACGGGTCCTGTGCAATCGCGTTTATCGTAAAATCTCGACGACGTGAGGCCTCTTTTGGATCGAGATGCGGATCTGCCTCCACAACAAACCCTCCGTGTCCCTCGCCTGCCTTCTGCTCCCTTCTCGGTACGGCAATGTCAATATCGACACCGTCAACGACCAATTTGAGAATTGCAAACGCTTTGCCAACATCCGAAACCTCACCAAACGTCTTCACAATCTCTTCCACACGTTCAGGAGTCAATCCAAACACTTCAACATCGAAATCATTTGCTTCGACACCCAAAAGCCCATCGCGCACACTCCCCCCAACACAAAGCGCCCTGCCACCTTCAGCAGCAAACGCTTTTGCGAGCGCGATGATAGTTTCTTCTGCAGTCATATTTTATAGTTTAGCACACCAATGGTGCAGAATTTTCGTTGCTCCGCACCAAGCAATTGCTAATGCGTCCGCGGCATCGTCGAGTTTTGGCGTAGTTTTTAAATGAAAAACTGTTTTCACCATTTCCTGCATTTGTCGTTTATCGGCGCGACCATACCCCGTAAGCGCAAGTTTCACTTCGTTCGGCTTCACTTCAACGACACGTATACCCCGCTCTGCCGCGAGAAACAGAATAACGCCGCGCACCTCGGCGACCTTGAGTGCAGTTGTGACGTTCTTTGCAAAAAATAACTCTTCGATGACGAGCACATCGGGCTTGTGCTTCTTAATGAGCAACCGAATGTCTACGGCAATTTCAAGAATTCGTTCCGAAATCTCCCCTTTTGGCGTCGTAATCACCCCAAATGCCAACGCCTTATCTTTCTCGATAACGCCAAAACCAAGACGCCCATAGCCAGGATCAATACCGAGAATCCGTTGCACTTTCATAACGAAATAGTAACACAAAAGGCGCCCCGTAAATTTTGGGACGCCTTTTATTCTTTTACTCCTCTTTTGCAGGCGTCATGCCTTCTGGGGCTACGCCGACGATCGGCCCTTCGACCTTAATTTCTGCGTCGATCACCGCTACGTCGGCCGCGGCGATCGGTTCGAATGTCTGCAAACGCTCGTTACGCAAACGGCGCGTTTCCTCCACGAAATTCACTGCATTTTCGCCAAACCCTGTTCCCGCAGGGATAAGGCGGCCAATAATGACGTTTTCCTTCAGGCCCGACAGGTTGTCGACCTTTCCGCTCACGGCAGCATTAATAAGCACTTTTGCCGTCTCTTGGAAGGATGCACTCGACAACCAACTTTCCGTCGAAAGTGACACCTTTGTAATACCGAGGAAAAGCTCCTCATATTCCGCCATGCGACCATCTTTTGCCTTTGCGCCATCTTGTTCGTCCTGCAATGTTGCGCGTTCGACGATTTCACCCGGCAACATGTCCGTATCTCCTGGGTCGAGCACACGAACACGGCTGAACATTTGCTTCACAATAAGTTCGATGTGTTTGTTGTTCAACTTTTGACCCTGCGAGGAGTAGATGAACTGGATTTCCTTGGACAGGTACTTCTGCACGGCGTCTTTCCCCTGGAACTTATAGAGCGCTTGCAAGTCTAAATGACCGTCCGTCAACACGTCGCCCGCTTTGACCTGGTCGTCGTCTTTCACAAACAACGTATAGCCCTGTGGAATGATGTATTCACGTGTCTTTTCGGAGTCATACACCACAGTAACGGTCGACTTACCAACTTTTGCCGTGCCATCATGCTCGGCAACAATGCGTTCTCCATCTGCTTTGAGCGCAAGTACATCGCCTTCGTCAATCTTTGCGCCGTCTTCCACCTGGATTTTTCCCCCACGACCTACGGTGTGTACACGTTCGTCGGCGGCAGCAAAGTGAATGCGCACAATACGCTGGCCTGGAGTGGTGTCGACAATCTTTTTGCCTGTTCCTGCCTGCTCCATGGTGCGCTCGCCCTTGTCGAGCTCAACACGACCAGACACCTCACTCATAATCGCCTTACGTTTTGGCATGCGTGCTTCAAACAGCTCTTCAACACGCGGCAAACCTTGTGTGATGTCTTTTCCTGCGACACCACCCGTGTGGAAGGTACGCATTGTGAGCTGTGTTCCTGGTTCACCAATCGACTGCGCAGCCATAATTCCCACTGCCGTGCCTTGTTTTACCAACTTGTTGTACGCCAAATCGTATCCGTAGCACTTTTGACACACACCACGACGAACGTGGCACGTCATCACCGAACGCACATGGGCTTCTTGCAACGGCCCGCCTGTTTTTTCAGCTTTCTTGAGCGTACGAATTTCTTCTTCTGTAATAAGCTCTCCTGCACCAAGTAATTTCTTGTCAGAACCCGGCAACATTAACGGCGACAATGTGTAGCGGCCAAGAATGCGGATAAGGAGCGGCTCACCGATTTCTTCGGCTTCTGCATGTGTGAGCACCACACCCTGATCGTCGCCACAGTCTTCTTGACGTACGACGACGTCTTGCGCAACGTCGACCAAACGACGAGTTAAGTAACCTGCGTTTGCCGTACGGAGTGCCGTGTCAGTCAAACCCTTACGCGTACCGTGACTCGAAATGAAGAATTCCAGCACCGAAACACCTTCCTTGAATGATGCTTTTACCGGCAGCTCGATAATGTCTCCCGA
>CALRHD010000022.1 GCA_943359325.1 Candidatus Uhrbacteria bacterium
GATGAGCGGTCCTTGGGTCTTGCGAACCCATGAACGTGTATTGACGCCGCCGAAATCACGCGTTTCGTCGAACTGGATGGTGACATTCTCGACGTTCTGCAATTCGTCGCCGAGCGCTGCACCATCTACCGTCACCGTGTCGTCGCCGAAGTTCTGAATGGTCATCACCGCGAGTGTGCCGTCGGAACGACGACAGCGGGCCTCGGAATAGTTCGTGACACGGACGTTGATGATGGTTTCCGATCGGACGTTTTCGTCGACGTCACCAGAGCAGCCGAGCATGGTCAAAAAGAGCGTAAGGTGAAGCATGAGTTCCTCAGTAATGATAGCGGGGTTGGTGGTGGGGATTGTTTGTGTCCCCGCATTCGGCACGATCGACGATCATGCGGACTGCGAGGCGCGGGAGGATTGAGTTCTCCCGCACGAGTGGTTCGGTGATGCTATTTTTTACGTCGTTGTTGACGTGATTCGTAGGCAATCCATCCGTAGATCAGGAAGAAAAGTACGATCATCGTGCAGAGATAGTATGCCAAGATGTCGAACATGGAAGTCTCCTATGGTAGTGAGAGGATTTGTGATATGCAAGCCCGTTGATTCCCCCGTCGATTGCTCGACAGGGAAACGGACGGATTAGCGGTCACTGGTCGGTGTCCGCACGTGCGTTTTCTTCTATTTGCCAGAGCAGGTCATTGATGACGCTTGCCGTGGCAATAGAGGCGATTTCTTCGTCCCTATATATTTCCAGGAACTCCTCGTACAATCGTGTGATGATCGTTCCGAGGTTGTTTTCCGGTGTGGGCACCGTTCTCATGAGAGCCTCCTTTGCGGGTGTTTATTGGAGCATGGGAATGCAGACGTCGCCGATCTCGACATCACTTTTATTGAGGCATACATCATCGGTCAAAAAATCCCATACTGACGGGTCTTGATCATCGATTTCACCTGTGCAGACGATCGCACCAAATGCGGATGCATCAACGGTGCAGTAGGGGAAGATGATCGGCTCGTAGAACGACTCGAGGAACTCGTTGAGCTCTTTCTCCGCGGTTTTGACGATCGGATCGTCGCATGGCATCTCGATCACGTCCTGTTCGTCGGTGAACTGGAGTTGGACGCATTCGGTGTTCTCGATCCCGATGTAGGTGCTCTGAATGGTCGGCGACTGCAGATGTTCTGCCGCGTTCGCGATCACGAAGAAACTGACGAAAGCGAGAATGATGCGAAAGGTCATGGCGACTCCTGCGAAGCCTCGTTTGACGAGGCGAAGCCCCGTTCGACGGGGTGGGGTTTGTTTTGTATCCCCTGCATTGTCAGAACGTGAAAGCCGTTTTGGCGATGCGGGGGTCCTCGTGCTGCGACAGGAGAACCCGTCAAGCACGAGGGACGTTCAGGATTTTTTGGAGACGGAGATGCTGCCGATGGCGAACAGGATCATCATGGGCAGGCCAATAAGTTCGTTCATCCAGAACCGATCGTCGGGAAGGATGACGCCCACCTTCACGCTGCAATGGACGACGATGAGGGCAACGACGGCGCCGAGTGCTGTGCCAAAGCCAGCGCGGGCGGTGTCGGCAACGGACATATTTTCATCGGCATCAGCAACAATGCGCTTCAGCATGGGAACTCCTACGGGGTTGGTGGACCTAGTAACACTATTATTATAGCAAATTTTGGGTGTTTTGTCAACAGTAAATAACAAAAAATAGGCTAGTTTTAGCCTATTTTTTGACTTGTTAGAGCAGGAGTCCCATTGCCTGTTTCACCTTTTTTATTTTTACATCTGCCAGCCCCTTTGCCTTCTGGCTTCCTTCGGCGATTATGGCGATAAGACTGTCTTCGTTCGTCAAAAGGCCGTTGATCTCGGCTTGCATAGGCTCGAGGGAGAGAACAAGCGCCTCGGCAACGTCGTCCTTGAGATTTTTCATGGCTTTGCCTTCGTAGCCCGCGGCAATGTCGACCATAGACTGGCCGGTTATTGCGTGCAAAATCGTGAGGAGGTTTTTGAGCCCTAGTCGGCTGTCGTCGACCGTTATGCCGTCTTCAGAATCGGTCACTGCACCTCGAATTTTTTTACGAATGACGTCGGCGTCGTCCATGATCGAAATGTAACTTTTTGCATTCGTGGCACTCTTACTCATTTTTTTCTCAGGCTCGAGGAGCGACCGAATGCGTGCGCCACTTTGGCGAATGACGGGTTTTGGTACGACAAACGTTTCGCCGAAGTCGCGGTTAAAGCGAATTGCCAAATCGCGCGCCAGCTCCACATGCTGCTTTTGGTCTTCGCCAACGGGAACGACTTCTGTGTCGTAGAGTAGGATATCGGCAGCCATGAGAATGGGGTAGGTGAAGAGTCCTACCGAAACTTTTTCTGACTTTTCGCCCGCCTTGTCCTTGAACTGCGTCATGCGCTCTGCTTCTCCTATTCGGCAAACAGTTTGTAGGATCCATGCAAGTTCGCTGTGTGCCGAAACTTGCGACTGTTGAAACAGCATTGTTTTTTTTGGATCGATACCCGCAGCGATATATGCCGCAGCGAGGAACAATATGCGTTCACGGAGCGTCTTTGGATCTTGCGGCACGGTAATTGCGTGCAAGTCGACGATCATCATTGCCAAATCCGTGTCGTGCTGCAATGCGACCGCTGGCTGCAATGCACCAAATAGATTGCCGATGTGGAGAATGTTTGTGGGTTGAATGCCAGTGAGAGCGCGCATAGGCCTACATCGTAACAGATTACACTTCTATGAGTACAGGCAAAATCATTGGGCGGCGTTCTGTTTTTTGGAAGAGCAATTTGCCAACTTCTTCGCGGATGGCGTCTTTGATCGCCGCCGGGTCGGCTTGCGACTGGGGGTCGTTGTCGGCAAGTGCCGTTTCGACCGCTTTGTGCATACCCTCCATTACCTCGCGGTTTTCTTTGAGGTGAATAAAGCCGCGCGTTACAATGTCAGGTGTGCCAAACAGCCTGCCCGTTTTCTTTTCGACCTGTGCAATAACGACAACCATACCGTCTTCAGCGAGCGCTTGGCGGTCACGCAAAATGACTTGCGACACGTCGCCAACACCCAATCCGTCGACAAACACGTAGTCGGCAGTGACTTTTTCCGGCGTCATAGCACCTGTCGACACGCCTTTTGCATCTTTGCTGAATTCGAGAATTTGTCCGTTGTCCGCAACGAATACGTCTTCTTCCTTCCAGCCCATGCTATACGCCACCTCGGCGTTTTCGCGGAGCAAGAAATGGTTGCCTTCGATAGGCATGTAGTACTTTGGCTTGAAGAGCGACAACATGAGTTTCACGTCTTCTTTTTTCGCATGGCCGCCGGCGTGGACGTCCATCATGTCTTTGTGAATGACTTTTGCGCGTTTGCGGTAGAGGACGTCTTTCAGACGCTGCACTGTGCTTTCGTTCCCCGGAATCACTGAACTTGAGAAAATGACGGTGTCACCTTTTTCAATGCGAATGCAGCGGTGTTCGTCGTTTGCAATGCGCGACAACGCTGCACGCTGCTCGCCTTGTGCTCCCGTACAAATAATTGTGACTTTGTCGGGCGGATATTCGTTCGCTTTTTCGATCGGGATAAGTGACTTCGGATTGATTTTAATGAACCCAAGTTCACGAGCAATTTCGGTATTCGTTTTCATGGAGTAGCCCTCGAGCGCAATTTTGCGACCAAGACTTTCGCTGATTTCCATGAGCTGTTTGACGCGCGACAAGAGCGACGCAAACGTACCGACGATAACGCGGCCTTTTGCCTTTTCGAGAATTGTTCGCAGTTCTTCGCCAATAACGGCTTCGCTCGTTTGGTGACCTGCTTGCCCCGCATTCGTTGAGTCGCCCATGAGCAGCATGACGCCGTCCATACCGACCTTCGCAATTTTGTGGAAGTCTGCAGGTGGCGCACCAACAGGGTGGTAGTCAAACTTCCAGTCGCCTGTATGGCAAATGGTTCCCGCGGGAGTTTCGATAACAATGCCCGCCGAGTCCGGAATGTTGTGGTTGATGTGGAAGAAATGTACTTTGAACGCGCCCAATTGGAGCACAGTCGCGATGTCGATTGTTTTTACGTTGACCTGACTCATTGGGAAGTCGGTCTGACGTTTCTTCACGATAGCTGCGGCAATAGGAAGGGCGTAAACAATAGGATTGCCGATG
Source organism: Candidatus Uhrbacteria bacterium (assembly GCA_943359325.1). GTDB lineage: Bacteria > Patescibacteriota > Patescibacteriia > UBA9934 > UBA9934 > UBA11707. Next base: position 4,157 of record CALRHD010000022.1, read on the forward strand.
TTTGGCACAACGTGAGGAATTGCTCCGATGTGGTCGTAGTGGCCGTGCGTAATAATGACGCCACGGACGTTTTTCTCTTTGCCTTTCAGGTACGACATGTTCGGAATGATGTAGTCCACACCCGGCATGTCTTCGTCGGGGAACTGCAGCCCCATGTCGATGAGGATGATGTCATTTTTGTATTCGATGAGCGTGCAGTTGCGGCCGACTTCCTCGAGACCGCCAAGCACAATAACGCGAACTTTTTCGCCCGTTGGGGACGAAAATGTCTGTTCGCTTTTGACGCCTGTCGAGTTTAAGCTCGAACGGTCGTGAGTGAAGCCGCGTGCACCACCACCTCCTCGGCGAAATGGCGGTCGGCCTCCTTGTTGACCTTGTGGTTTTGCGCCGCCGGCAGGGCGGTTGCTGCTCGGCACGAATGAACGGGGTTTAAAATTACCCATAGTTTCTGATAACTGTCTTCTTAAATTTTAGATTGAGAAAGAGTCACGAATAAAAATAATGATGACTCTGATTGAGAACAGCTGTTCTCTGAAGTGACAGTCGTCTAGGCTCGAAAACTTTCGAGCTCACACAACCAACACCTGTAGTGATCATTATAGCATGCTTGTTTGTCCCCAACATAGCCCAAAGGGCGACGTGGGATGGTGCCGTGGGAGAGACTCGAACTCTCAAGCCCTTGCAGGCACAGGCTTCTGAGACCTGCGCGTATACCATTCCGCCACCACGGCAAAAACTACATATTTCAAGTCCCCAGATTATCATTTTTGTACGGTTGCGTCAAATACTTTGCGAGTCTTTATGTACCAATCGGTAATGTTCGCAAAACGGTCGGCGGGGGCGGTGATGCTCGGAAGAACGATGTTTTTGATCTTTGCTGTGGTGACGTAGGTGTACGTTGGTTCGTAAAGAAAGATTGCGGGGAGGTCGTCGGCAATCAGACTGGCGAGCGTGTGGTAGGACTCTCCGCGTACGGTAATGTCGGTCGTTGTACGTGCTTTTTCAATTGCGTCGTCTGCTTTGCGATTTGAAAATTCAGCGAGGTTAAGGCCGGGGAATGAAACTTGTGATGAATGCCAAAACGGGTATGGATCAGGATCGATACCATAGAGTTCTCCAGTGAGAAGCGCGTCGTAGCTGCGGTTTTTGAGCGTATCGTTTTGGAGCGTATTCGTGTCGACGTATGCGAGGGTGACGTCGGCGCCTATTGCCGCCCACTGCGCCTTGAGGAGTTCGCTTAGACTGCGGAGCGGGGCAATGTCGACCACGGTGAGTGTAAACGAGAGCGCTGTTGTGTTTTTTGCACGAATCGCTCCGCCTTCAGGAAGCGTCCACCCTGCGGCGTCGAGCGTTGCGCTCGCAGCGGAAACATCGAACGCCACTGCGCCCGCGGCAACGTCGTAACCTGTCATGTTCGGTAAAATGGGCGACGTAATCGCTGCGCCTTGCCCGCCGAGCGTTTCGGTCACAATGGCGTTGCGGTCGATACTTTGGTTGAGTGCAGTACGAATACGGTAGTCGGCAACAATGCTCGAATGCGACTGATTAAAGAAGACAGCAGTGAATTGGGGGAGGCTAGGGCTGAGAATGTGTAATCCTCGGTCTGACGACAAACTTCGCGCTGCTTCGAGCGGAATAAATCCTGCGCCTTCGACGTTTTTGTTCCGCACCGCGTCGGTGAGTTCCGTGGTGCTATTATAAAAGTTGAAAGTGAGTGTGTTGATGTATGGCGCTCCGCGATAAAAGTCCTTGTTGCGTTCGAGGGTCATGGTGCGCAGCGTGCCGCGTTGATCCTTGGTGAATTTTTTGAACATGTAGGGGCCACTGCCAACGGGTTGACGATTGATGAGTGCGAGTGGGGCACTTTGCGGAGGAACGTCATCCCACAAATGCGCAGGGATGATACCGACGGTGAGCGTTGAGAGGAATGGCGCAAACGGTTCGGCAAGCGTAAATACCACGGTATGGTCGTCGATTGCCTCGACGCCAACGCCGCCGAAACTTACGGCAAGTGGGCTGCGATAGTCAGGATTTTGAATGGCGTGAATGGTAAATACAGCGTCTTCGGCAGTGAGTGGTTCGCCGTCGTGCCACATGGCATTATCGCGCAGCGTGAATGTGTATGTTTTTTGGTCGTCGGAAACAGTGTAGCCGCTTGCGATGTCGGGCACGATGCCGTTTGTAGAGTCCCAACGTACAAGTCCGCTGAACAAGAGCCGCGTGAGATCGGTGTCGGTGTCGCTCGTGACGGCGTAGAGCGGGTTCAGGTATTGGGGTGTTCCCACAAGTCCTTCGGTGTAGTTGCCGCCGACGGTAGGAATGCGGGTTTGGTGCGAAAGAAGAAGGCGATACCCGAGAAGTGCAAGCGCAAAGACTATGCCGACAACGGCTATGCGAAAAAGTCGACGTTCAGACGACGTGAGAAAACGAGGTAATTGTCGCCATTGTGCAAGTGTAGGGACGGCGCGCGTGCCGCGAACCGAAAGAATTTGGCGTTGCGCAAGGTGGAGGGGCGTTTTTGCCACCCCACGAGCGCGAGAAAAAAATGCGCGAATGCTGCCGACGATGCGAGAGAATCTGCTCATAGGCGTTTCGTTTTATGTCAACGCATTGGCAAGTGCGACACTAAAGAAACCGACGGCGAGCAAAACTGTCGCCATGTGCAAACGCTTTTCAATGCCGCGGCGCGTGCGGTACACGTTGCTGTCGCCACCAAACGCTGCGCCAAGTCCCGAACCGCGGGCTTGTGCCAAAATAGCGATAACGAGTAAAACGGCGAGCACGATTTGAATGATATTGAGAACCATATTGAAGGCAATACTATCAGCGTTTCTCTTATGCGTCCAGCCGCAGGGCGGAATTGTGCTATACTTCGTGCATTCATTGCGTTATGGAGTTCATTGTTCCGCCCACACCAACAATTTCTGTATCGCGCCGTCGTTTCCCGTGGGGAGCAACGGTTGTGTTGGTGCTTTCGTTGGCGCTTGCGGCGATTTTTTCGTGGCGTGTGTTTGCGTTTTATCGTCAAATTCAAGCAGGCGAAATTGACCCTGGAACATACGGCCTTTCAAAGCCGTCGACAGAGGTGGCGCTCGCTGCGGTGGTTGCGAACGCAAAGGGGAGTGGAAAAATTGCAACAAGCGATGACCCATCGATTGGGAGTGTTGACGCACGAGTAACGATTGTGGAGTTTGGTGATTTTGGGTGCCCATACACGCGGCAAGAAAGTTTTGTGGTGCGCGCACTTGCGAAAGCATTCCCGAACGATGTTCGCGTTATTTATCGTGACTTTCCGATCGAAGAGCTCCATGACGGTGCGGAGCGTGCGGCGATTTCGGGAACGTGCGCCGAGGAGCAGGGAAAGTTTTGGGAGTTTCACGACGCGGTGTTTACGTCGCAGGATTTGAGTGAAGAAGGTATTGGCGATGTGGTGCACACGCTCGGTCTCGATGTCGATACATTTTTGGCATGTGCGAATAAAGCAATGACGCGAGCAGAAATGGAAAGCGATTTGGCCGATGGCCTTGATCTCGACGTGAAGGGAACGCCGACGTTTTTTGTGAACGGTGAAAAAATTGAAGGCGCCGTGCCATTTGATCTCTTCACAAAACTTATTCAGGCGTTTTTGGTAAAAGTATGAAAAAGTTTCTATTGATTTTTTCACTGCTTGTTTCTTGTTATTTGTTATTCGTTACTCCCATCGCTTCTGCAGCAACGGCATGTACATGCTTTTGTGGTTCCGCTTCGCTTGGCGCGGTAGAACAATCGGGGACATCGGCAGACGCAAATGCATGCATTACGTCGTGTCAAGAACAAAAGTTAGAGCCAGAAGGGTGTTATACACGAACGGATAATTACCCCGAGAACAGTGAGGCGTGCTGGCGGCAAGAGGAATGTACGCTCGAAAATGCAGGCAATGTGTGGGCCGACAGCGTTTCTGCGTGCGACGACCGCAAGGAACACATGGGCTATTGCTACGCGGCGCCACGCAGTTTTACGAGCATGATTTCGCTCGGCGGCGACAATACGTTCAGCGGTTTGCCCGACTACATTAATACACTGTACCGATTTCTTGTGCCTGCAATGGTCATTATTGCCGTTATTATGGTGATGGTTGGCGGCCTGCAATATATTTTGTCGCGGGGTAACGCGGGCGCCGTAAAGCAGGCAAAAGAACGCATGACGCAAGCAATCATCGGCCTCGTGCTCCTCATGTCGGCGTTTACGCTCGCGAATCTTCTCGACCCGCATTTGGTCAATTTTGATCAACTTCGTGTGCCGAAGGTCAAAAAAGTTGTCTTATTGACGTCGAGCAGCAGCTGCTCGTATCTTTCGTCAGTCGGCATTGCCGTAGATCACATTGAAGAAGCGGCGTTTGTCGACAAAACATGTTCGTACGAATCGGGTGCGTCGAAAGGTGTGGTGACGAGTATTGACGATGCCGATGCGAATGCAAACATTGGTGGGTGGAAGGTGGGTGACGAGTGCAATTATACGAAATGCGATGCGGATGCGGCTTGTTCCACATCTGGCTGTACGCGGTGTGCAGAAGTGGGTTTTTCGAGCTTTATTCGGCTCGACGGAACAACTTTTACCGCAGAAGCTACCGATCCGCTGTCGATAGGGGAATTGCGCCCATCTCCGGCAACGTGTTCGGCTATTGGGAATACAACGGATCGAGTGAACAGGCGATATTGCGTGTCTACCGCAGGAGGATCTGCTTCGGGGCACGGCACAACTTCGTTCCCTGGAGTTGCTTCTTTCAGTGCGGAGTGTGTGAGTGTTCCTGTGCGATGTGCGACGTTATGGGCAGATGCAGGGAGTAGTGCCTCTGGCCCTGATGCGTGTGGACTCTATGGGAAGCTTGAGGAAGCGCAAATGACGACGACGATTGTACCGGTAGCTTCGTTATTTTCTTTGCTTGTCGATGA
>CALRHD010000023.1 GCA_943359325.1 Candidatus Uhrbacteria bacterium
ATTTCGGCGACTTCTTGAACGCGGTTGTCGGTTTGTCTGCGCGCTTCCATGAGCTGTAAATAGTCGACGACGATGAGCGACAGCCCGTGCTCGGCTTGGAGTCGCCGTGCTTTCGTGCGTATGGTCATGATGTTCGCCATTGGAGAGTCGTCAATAAAAATAGATGACTCCGACAATTTGCCGAGCGCTTCACCAATGCGCGGAAAATCGTCGGCGCTTTCCGATAATCTTCCGTTTCGCAATTTCCACAAATCAACACCTGCTTCGGCACAAATCAAACGATCAACGAGCTGTTCCTTGCTCATTTCGAGCGAGAAAAACCCGACAGGTTGTTTTGTTTTGAGTGCGACGGAGCGAATGATGTCGAGTGCAAATGACGTTTTACCGACGGATGGGCGTGCGGCGAGAATAACAAGGTCGGATTTTTGTAGGCCAGCAAGCAGATTGTCGAGGCCGGTAAAACCTGTGGGGACGCCGCGGAGTTTTCCGCGTTCGCGATGGAGTTCGTCAATGCGATCGAATGCGGTGGTCAATATGGAGCGGAGTGGCACGAACGAATTTTTGTGAATGTTCGCCGACACATTAAATAATTTTTGCTCCGCACCGTCGATAACAACGTCGGTGTCTTGTGTTTCGTCGAACCCGAGTTCGGTAATTTCTGCCGCAGCACGAAGCAGGCGACGGAGCGTTGCTTTTTTCGTGATGATTTCGGCGTAATGCACGATGTGTGCCGATGTTGCGACGACGTTCGTGAGCTCCACGAGCACGGTGCGCCCACCGATTTGTTTGAGCACACCACGTTCTTCCAAACGATTGCCGAGCGTTAAAATGTCGATCGGTTGGTGTCGTTCAGTTAACTCGAGCATCGTCTCAAATAAAATGCGGTGTGAGTCTTTATAAAAATCTTCACTTTGGATCTGGTCGGCCACTTTAAGGAGTGATTCTTGGTCGATAAGTATCGCGCCCAAAAGTGACTGCTCGGCTTCGAGGTTGTGGGGAGGAATGCGCGCGACCATGTCTGCCATACCACCGTATCCTAGCCTATCGCTCTATGGGGAGGAAGTGGACGAAGTGGGGATAGCACGTGCTGCGGCGGTATAGGAGTCACGGCCGTTGCCGCCGTAGGCATTTTTGAGGTTTTTGCCGAGGGGGATGAATGTGTTCGTTTCGATGTTTGCCAAAAAGAGCTTCGAAAAAATCGCGTCGCTTAGTCCCTCTGCGCTTCGTTGATGGCAACTGATGGTGACGAGGAGTGTGGTGTCGTCAAAAAAGGACGGGAAGTTCACGCTTGCAAGGTCGCAATCTGCGTAGTCGGCGTCGAGCGCACTGATGACGGGAATTTTTGGGTCAGCAACCGCAAGCGATGTTTTGCCTGGAACTCCGTTCACAATTTTTGTACCCGCAAGTCCACCGCCTGATTTTTGATCGCATACCGCAAACGTGCCATTGCGATTGATGCCGCAATGTCCGGTGCCTTCAACATTCGCAATGTTTGTCATCTCTTTTGTTGCGATGTTGTAAATACTTGCACCGGGATTTTCTGCTGACGTTTCGTGGAACACAAGCATCTTTCCGTCGCCGGAAATTGTCGGCTCGAATCGATCGCCACCGTCGATCAGTATGTGTGAACGGAGAATGCTGTCGCCGCTCGTCGACAATGTACTTTGCGTGAGGACATGTTTGGGGAGTGCAGAATAAATCAGTGCATCGCCGCTCGGCAGCACGGTGGGGTGGGATGCGCGTTCGATCAGTGTTCCTGATGTGTGCGTGTCGATGTGTATGTAATGAATAGCGGCGGGTATATGTGTGTTTGCGCCGATTATTTGACTGGTGAAATAGAGAATGCTGCCCGTGGGGTGCCAAGCGGGAGCGCTTTCTCCTGCGTCGTCGCTCGTAAGCCTTGTGACGTTTTGTACATCGCCGCTTTTTGTGACATCTGCCGTGTAGATGTCGCAGCCTGCAGCATTACCTGCTGACGTACAGCCATTTCCATTTGCAAAGTCCGCTGCGAATGCAATGTGGGTGACCGCTGAGTATGCGTTTTCGGATTGTTCTTGTGGAGTACATCCACCACCGATGAGCACAAGAAAAAGAAATGGGACGAGATATTTCATATGTGGGAAGTATACACCTTGAGGTAGGAGTCCCGATCTCGTCGAGATCGGGACTCCGAGGTATACTTATTAAAGTTATGAATACGATCAAAGCGCTGCGTCCACTTTTTGGGAGCGTCATTGGCGTTGGGTTGTTTGGGTTACCGTATATTGTGGCACAGGTGGGGTTTGGTGTGGGGGTTTTTGTGCTGCTTTTTTCGGGCGTTCTGGGAACTGTGATGATGCTGCTGTACGCCGACATTGCACTCTACACAAAAGGTCATGCGCGGTTTGTCGGGTTAGTGCGTGAACATGCAGGGCCAGTGGTGGGGTTTGTTGCGGCGGTCGCGTTTTTTGGTTCGCTGTACGGTGCAATCGTTGCGTACATTCTTGTAGGTGGTACGTTTGCGCACATTGCGCTGTCGCCGTTTTTTGGTGGGACGATTTTGTTTTATCGCGTATTGTTTTTTTTGGTGTCGGCGATTGGTGTGCTCGGTGGTGCGTTGACGGTCGCGAAGTTGCAAAAATATTTTATCGGTGTGTACGTACTGCTCATTGTTGTTCTCGCGGCGATTGCGGTGCCGTCGATTGATGTACAACATTTTTTTGGCGGTTACGTTCACCAACTTTGGACAGCTTTCGGCGTTGCGCTGTTCGCGTTTATCGGGTTCGGTGCTATTCCGGAAATGCGCGATATACTCGGTCGGGAGCGTTATGCGTTGCGTCGTGTAGTCTTGATCGGCATGGCGCTCGTGTTTCTTTTGTACCTCGTGTTTGTCGCTGCGGTCGTCGGCGTGACAGGAAGTGCGACGTCGCCAGAAGCGTTGCGCGGGCTTGCCGCATTTTTTGGTAATACGTTTCTTTTCTTTGGCGGAGCGGTCGGGCTGTGCACCGTGTTTGTCGCGACGATTACGCAAACGCTCACGGTCACGAATACGTGGGTCTACGATTATCGGGTTCGTTATCTTGTAGGTTGTGCTTTAGCGCTCGGTATCCCACTTTTCATTTTTTTGTTCGGAGTGAGTGATTACATTCATGTCATTGCGGTGACAGGCGGCGTTGGAGGAGGAGTCACGGGCTTGTGCTGCATTACGGCCTACGAAAAACTTCGCGCACATCCCACCACGGCAAAGCGCATGCTCGCTATTCCGCAGTGGGTGGTTTTTCTCACTGCGTGTGCATTTTTGGCGAACATTGTTTTTGCAGTTTGGTAGGAGCCTGTTGAAACAAATACCCCGTCGGAAATTTGATCCAACGGGGACGAGCTTTTCATAGCGTGTAACCGAATGCGAGAGAGATCTTTTGCAGTCGCGCTTCGCGTGCTGAGCCTTCCTCTATTCTGCTCAGATCGACGTCGAACGCGCGGCGTTCAAATAACGTTCTCCCGAATTCTCGTAGTTGTGCCCTGTTGAATGATGCCGCTGTTTTTCCACCCACCCCACCTGTCTCAATGAACTCACTCATCGTGTCGATGTGGTCGACGAGTGTGCACAATGACAGTTTGTCGACGTAGCGCTCGACGAATCGTTCCACTGTGAGCACATCGTTGAGCGACATGCTGCTTTTGGCGAGTTTTTGGCTATAGACGTATGTGAGGTCGAGTGACGGTGTGCATGGTGTCCAATCGACACGCTCGTACATGTACCCATTTTCATCGATGACGGGTGATCTTCGGTCGATGCATGCACGAACGATCGGTCGCGCATTCAGTGAAATGTCATCAAGATCGGTCGCGTACAGGTCTTCGAATCGTACGATGTCGCTTTCGAGCCAATGCAACCTCCCCATATGCGACTCCACGAGATAAGGCGCAAGAATGTCGCAAATACGGCGCGAAAGTTCCCTCGAGGCTGTTTGGAGGGTTTTTTTGATCATCGCGGCAGTTGTAAATGGTGCCGTCACTGCGCCATTTTCGAACACCAGCGTTCTTGCCACTATCGCTTCAATCACCGCACCATAAAGCAATTCTCCCCGTTGTTCAGGTGTGAGTGCCATGTTTTCTCCTTTGGCAATGAAATATTAGCATTTTTTGAGATTTCGTCAATTTCAACACTAGGCACTGTCAGTGCGTAGTGTTGTTCACCGTCACTAAGTGACGTTTATTGTCACTAAGTGACGTTATAGCCTATAATGCTGCTGTTATGATGAATACACTTTTTGGTCAGGATCCGGATGTTGCGCATGCGCTCGAAAATGAACTGCATCGACAGCGCACAGGACTCGAGATGATTCCGTCGGAGAATTTTGTGTCGCCTGCGGTTTTGGAGGCGCTCGGGAGCGTGGCGACGAATAAATATGCGGAGGGCTACCCAGGGAAACGGTATTATGGCGGGTGCGAAAACATTGACGTGCTCGAGCAGCTTGCGATTGACCGCGCGAAGCAAATTTTCGGTGCGGAGCATGTCAACGTGCAGCCGCATTCTGGAGCACCAGCAAACATTGCGGTGTATGCCGCATTGCTCAAGCCTGGTGACACGGTGTTGGGAATGGACTTGTCGCACGGCGGGCATTTGACGCATGGACACCCTGTGACCGATTCCGCCAAGCGGTACAACTTCATTCGGTATAAGACGACTCCCGAGGGTACGCTTGATTACGATAATCTTCGTACGATGGCGCTCGAACATAAGCCCAAAATGATTCTCGTTGGCTATTCGGCATATTCGAGAGAAATTGACTATGCGCGTGTCAAACTGATTGCCGACGAAGTGGGGGCGCTCACGATGGCCGACATTGCACACATTGCCGGGCTCATTGCAGGCGGCGAAATGGCGAACCCCGTTTCGCTATTCGACGTGGTGACAACAACAACGCACAAAACTCTTCGCGGTCCTCGCGGCGGGATGATTATGTGCAAACAGGTTCACGCAAAAGCCGTCGACAAAGCAATCTTCCCCGGCCTACAAGGCGGCCCGCACGAAAATACGATTGCCGCACGCGCCGTTGCGTTTGGTGAGGCGTTGCGCCCTGCATTCAAAACGTACGCACAACAAATTCGTAAAAACGCAAAAGTGCTCGAACGTGAACTCGCAGCCGCAGGTTTTCGCCTCATGTTTGGCGGCACGGACAACCATTTGCTTCTTATTGACGTCACGTCGAAGAGCGTTACAGGAGCGATTGCCGAGCATGCACTCGACGCCGCAGGAATTACCGTCAACAAAAATATGATCCCCGACGATCCGCGACCTCCGATGGATCCTTCCGGCATTCGTCTCGGCACTCCCGCACTCACCACTCGCGGCATGAACGAAGACGACATGAAAAAAATTGCCGCATGGATTGACCGCGCGATTACGCACTACACTGACGCCGACGCACTCGCTGCGATCAAACAAGAGGTCGCCGATTTCACGAGCGCGTTTCCGCTTTACGCAGGGCTGTCGTACGTATGACCGAAATTTTGAATGGTAATGTGCTTGCGAAGAATATTCGCGAGAAAGCGGCGCAAAGGATTGCGAAGCTGCCGCACCCTCCGGGGTTGGCAGTGATTTTGGTCGGCGATAACCCTGCGTCACATTTGTATGTGGGACTCAAAGAACGCGCGGCAAAAGAGGTTGGCATTTACATTGAAAAGATGTTATTCCCTACAAGCGTCACGACAAAGAAATTAGTTGCAGACATAAAAAAATTGAACGACCGTAAAGATATTCATGGCATTTTGGTGCAGTTGCCATTACCGGGTGGGCAGGATACCGACGCCGTCATTGCGGCAATACAGCCCGAGAAGGACGTTGATGGGTTTCACCCTGAAAACAGAAAGCGCCTTGCAGAAAATAAACCGCTCCTTGTGCCGCCCGTATCGCTTGCCATTATGCGCATGTTGCAAGCGAGCCGTGCACCGCTGCATAATCGCAGTGCGGTTATCGTCGGCAATAGCGACATTTTTGCCGAGCCACTGCTCGACCTTATGCGCGAGGCAGGAGTTACCGCAACATTTGTGCGTGGCGACGCAACGGCAATTGGCGCAAAACTTCGTGCAGCGGATATTATTGTTGTTGCTGTTGGCGAAGCGGGATTTTTGACGCGAGACATGGTGAAGGAGGGCGCGATCGTTATTGACGTGGGGACGAACAAAGCTACGGATGGCCGTGTGATTGGTGACACGGCGCCCGACGTTGAGGGTCATGCGGGTTTTTTGAGTAAGGTTCCTGGTGGCGTTGGTCCACTTACTGTTGCGTACCTACTTTTTAATGTCATAAAAGCAATGGAGGTTCAAGAGCGATAGTTGTGCTACAATTTCCGTACTATGGAATTTGGTGCAGAAATGCGGGCGAGATTTGGGGAAAATTATAAAGAGCGAGAGTTGCTTGCGCGGCACGTGAATTTTCGGATTGGCGGACCTGCGCGGCATTTTGTGGAGGCGAAAACGAGTCAGGATATCATCGACGCTGTCGCGCTGGCGCAAAAGGGCGGTGTGCCGTGGTTTGTGCTTGGCGGAGGGAGTAATACGCTTGTTGCGGACGCGGGGTTTGATGGGCTTGTGGTGAAGGCGGCGAACAGAACGCTCACGATCAACGGCACGCACGTCACTGCCGAGGCGGGTGTTATTTCTGCGATGATTGCCCGGCAAACGGCGCAGAAGGGGCTGCGTGGTTTTGAATGGGCGATTTCACTTCCTGGAAGTATTGGCGGTGCGGTGCGTGGCAATGCGGGTTGTTTTGGTGGCGAAATGAAAGATGTTGTTGAGTCGGTACGTGTGTTGCACGACGGAGTTGTAGAAACGCTTCGCCCGAATCAGTTGCATTTTACATACCGTCATAGTATTTTTAAGGATCCAGCACGCATGCACGATGTTGTGCTCGACGTTACGCTCAGTTTGCAAGAAGGTGATTCGGTGGAGGCGCTCGCAATACTCGATAAGAATCTTGCAGGCCGGAAAGCATCACAACCACTTGGCAGTTCGTCGGCTGGGTGTGTATTCAAAAATTTTGCGTATCGCGACGTGAGTGACATCGCAAATCTTGACGCGAAGTATACGGTGCCGCCCGAGATGAAAACGCGCAAACAAATTTCTGCGGGATGGATTATCGACAACGTTGGTTTGAAGGGCACGGCCGTTGGTGATGCGGCAATCAGCGACACGCACGGTAATTTTCTCGTTAACAAAGGCGCTGCAACCGCCGAGCAGATTGTCCAACTCATCGCACTTGTGAAGTCTCGCGTAAGGGACGCGGTTGGCGTACAGTTACAAGAGGAGGTGCAGCTTGTGGGTTTTTAGCGCGCCGCTATGTCTGAACGTTTACGCAGTCGATACGCCGAAATGTCACCAAAGCGCGAAAAACGTGCGCGTGCTACCGATGCGATTCTCGCCGAGGTGCCGTCACCTATTGTTGAGCATTACGATCCGCTTTTTATTGGCGAAGGCGGGGCTCAGAGTGTGTTTGAACTGAAGGGGAAGGAAGGCGAGCATCGTAAGACGATCACAAAGGTGCATCGCATGACGATCGTCAATACGATCGAAAAAAATTTACGACGGAATAAACCGCTCGATTTCATTTCACCCGAGGATGATGTTGCATTTTCTCGGCGACTTTCTTCGGAACGTGCAGGGCAGCGTCGATTAAAAAAATACTTTGGCGAGGCGGTGTTGGCAGAGCGTCTTTCTGTTGCGCGCATTCCCATTACGAATGATCTTTTGAAAAATCTTTCGTTACCACGCGAAAAAACGTTAATGCTCCCCGAAGGCATCCACGACGTGGTGACGATACTTACGGTGCAGGAACGCATGCCAAAAGAAGCGTTTTCGCGTGACAACGCATTTGACATGCGCAATGAGTATCTTGAAAGGTCGAAATACGATGCTGACCGCTATGCCGCACTCAATGCCGCATGCATCGACAGACCGGACATGAATGAATGTCGTGATGCGCTGCCGTTTGTTGCATGGGATGTCGAAGTGTTCGAGCGCGCGGAAACCGATGTTGCATTACGAAGCGTGTTGATCGATTTTTTTCGTGCGGCAATACGCATGACGAGTGAGACAGGTGATATTCTTGACTGCATTGGCGAACATAACGTGCGGTGCTATCGTGATAAAAGCGGCACGTGGAAAATGCTACTCGTTGATGCGCGTACTGCACCGAATGTGTATGGCATTGCACAGGAAGCATTGCGCGCGTTTTCGCTTGGACATGCGGTCAGTAGTGGCGAACAATCCGCATT
>CALRHD010000024.1 GCA_943359325.1 Candidatus Uhrbacteria bacterium
TATGATCGACGGTGATGCTGCCCCGATCGAGCCCGAATGGGCAGTGAAGGGCAAGACCGTGCACATCCCGTGCGGCCAAGTCGACCCGAGTAGCCTTGTCTTCTTCCAGACAGAAGAGATGAAGAACGGCAGCGGCACGCTGGGTACCAACCTGTCCGACAAGACGCGCCAGGCCAAATTCAAGCCGACGAATGCCAATGCCTGCGTCTTCCTCGAGCAAAATCAGGCGTTCCTGGCCAAGGTGCCGCAGAACATCAACTACCTGATCTTCCCGGAGACGAGGTTCCTCGGCAGGTACGGCGACTGGTACTTCCGGTGTTTGGACCGGAACGACGGTCGGTGGGTGTTCAGCCACTGCAGTGTCGACTTCAGGTATAGTGGCCAGTTCGCTGTCGTGGCTTTCGGCGAGTAAACCCTCGGCCACTTAGAGCTCGAGCCCTGGCCTTGTCCCCTTTGTACTTTGTCACTTGTGACGAGTAACTGGGGTCGTAACCGGAGTTTTGCAGCAATGCGAGACTCCGGTTTTCTATATTGTCCGCAACGCATTCAGTGTCAGTTCGGCGGTTTTTTCCCAAGAGAATTGACGAGATTGGGCGATGCCGCGTTTTGAGAGGAGGGTGCGGAGTGATGCGCCTGTTTCGGGGTGGAATAGTTGGGTAATGGCCATGGTGAGGTCGGTGACGTTCAGAGGGTCAACAAAGATTGCGGCGTTGCCTGCGACTTCGGGCAGAGAGCTCGTGAAGCTTGTAATAACAGGAATGCCGCAGGCCATAGCCTCGAGAACAGGCAGGCCGAACCCTTCGTAAAACGATGGAAATACAAACGCCGTTGCGCCACGGTAAATAGCGGGCTTGTGTTTTTCGTGAATGTAGCCGAGAAACGAAATGTCGGCGCGATGTGTTGCGGTTCGCATTACTGTTTTGATGTTGCGATTCTGCCAGCCGTCACCACCCGCAATGACGAGACGTGGTGCATGCGGCGTTTTGGCACGAAATGCATCGTACGCTTCGATAACGGACTCGATATTTTTGCGTGGTTCGAGCGTGGCGAGAAATAGAATATACGGTGACGACAGTCCGTAGCCGCGTTGGTAGTTTTTGTCCGACGGTGCAATATGTGGCGTGTACTGGGCGTTGACGCCAAGTGGAATGATGTCGATACGGTTTGTGTTGACACCCCACCGTGCGGTGGCGTCGAGGGCAGTGCTTTGCGACACGGCAAGTACGCGTGTTGCGTTTTTCGCAAGTTTGGGTACGTTGGCAACACGGTGGCGCAGCTTGTCTTTCGCAGTGAAAAAGTGAGAAAAGATATCGATGGATAGGTCGTGGAGCGTTAATGCGTAGGGGAGATTTGTGCGGATGACGTTTGGGTCAGGGAACCACCAACAGTCGGGTGGAATATCGAAAAACGACTCGAGTGTGGGGCCGTATGGCATACGGAGCGCGGCGAACAAGAGGCGGTTTGGAATGGTACGCGTGACAAGCGTCATGTTTCGGGTGGGGAGTGGCGGCAATCGAGTAAGCGTTTTTTTTGAACCCGTAGCAAAGAGCAGAAAATGCTCGTCGTCGTTGGCGATACGCGAAAGCACCCGCAAAAGATTGAGGGTGTAGAGCCCGACGCCGGAAAGCTGCGGATGGGTGAGGTGGCGGATGTCTATCGCGATCTGTTTGCCCATACTTTCTCCACAAATGTTCTCATGGATGACCGAAAAAGGGCAGTGGAGTATTGCAGCGCGTGTGTACGGATTTTTTCAGGATCAAACTGCTTTTCGTCGAAGTGGAGTACGGTGTCGGCGAGTTCTTCCCAGCTCTGTTCGTCGAAAAATACTCCCGTGACACCGTCGATCACCGTTTCGGTTGCGCCACCTTTGCGGAGCGCAATGACGGGTCGGCCGGCAGCCATACTTTCGATTGCGGTGATGCCGAAGTCTTCTTCGTGGGGGTGAATGAATGCGACGGCGTTCGCAAAAAGGTGCGCCCGTTCGTCGTCGGAAACGCGACCGAGGAACTCGATGTTTGACCCCGCGACATGCCGTAGCGCTTTTTCTGCAGGGCCTGAGCCAAAGATTTTGAGAGGAATCCCGAGTTTTGTGAACGCCTCGACGACAATATCGAAACGTTTGTAGTCGACAATACGACCGCCGACGAGATAGTAGCGTTTTTCGCTGTGAGAAATCTCGAAACGGTCAACGTCAACAGGTGGCGTAATGACCGTGCTTGTGCGGCGATAGTATTTTGTAATTCGGCGGGCAACGGTTTCGGAATTGGCAACGAAATGGTCGACACGGTCGGCAGCAAGTCGGTCCCACATGCGGAGCCACGTCAAAAAGAATGGCAGGAGACGTTTTGCAAACCATGGCGCACGTAGTTCGCCAACGTAGCTTAGTGTGTCTTCCCAAAGGTAGCGGGTGGGAGTGTGGCAGTAGCAAATGTGGACGCTGGAGGGCGACGTAATGACGCCCTTTGCGAATGCACTCGAGCTGGAAATTATGACGTCATAACGTGAAAGGTCGTATGACTCTGTTGCGGTCGGCATGAACGGCAAATACCAACGCAACCTTTTGTACCCACCGGGAAGGCGCTCCAAAAACGATGTCCGGATGTCGCGATGGCCGAATTCTGGTGCCATGTGGGTTTTGTCGTATGCCAACGTGTACGTTGGTGCGTCTGGCCACATGGATTGCAACGCCGAAAGCACCCGTTCTGCCCCGCCGTTTTGAATGAGATGATCGTGAATGAGGGCGACTTTCATAATACAGCAATGCTCACTCTCTCGCGGCTCGATCGTTCAGCTAGTACGCCCCCGTACGAAACAAAACGGCAAAAGGCGTTTTTATGAGGATGACGAGGTCGAGCCACGGGCTCCAGTTCTCAATGTAGTACATATCTAGTCGGACTTCGGCGTCAAAGTCAAGCCCTGCCCGACCGCCCGTTTGTGCCATACCCGTAATACCTGGTTTTATGGTGAGAACGCGACGTTGATCGGGTTTGTATGCGGCGACTTCCTCGGGCAGGTGCGGGCGAGGGCCAACGAGGCTCATGCTGCCGAGGAGCACGAGGTAGAACTGTGGGATTTCGTCTAAACTCCATGCACGGAGTACTTTGCCGACACGGGTAATGCGCGGGTCGTTTTCGAGTTTGAAAAGCGGAGAGTCGCTCCGTTCGTTGCCATACTTTTTGAGAAACGCGGGGTCAAAGCGGAGGCTGTGCGCGTCGCGAATCATGGTGCGAAATTTGAGGAACGAGAAATGTTTTCCCGCCACTCCTACACGCATATTGCCAAAAAATATCGGACCTGGATTTTCGATGACAATACAAAGCGCGATGAGGAGTTGCAACGGGAGCGTGACGACAATAAGGAGCACGGCGACGATAATATCGAAAGCCCGTTTGTAAATGGCGCCCCAGCCATCGAGCGGCGTTTTGGGGACTTCAATAACGGGGCGGCCGGCAAATGTGTGCACAATGGGGTGTGCGCTGCCACTTGGCACTAAGTCGGCGGAATAGGCGAAGGTGAGGTGCTCGATGTCGGTGAATGCTTTTATGACGTCGACATCGTGGCGGTCGAGGTCTGCGTCAGCGACAATGATCATGTCGATGCTTTGTTCGCGTTTGAGCGTCAATAATTTGTTTTTTGCGTCTATAAAACTTCCCGTTTGAAAGACGACCTGGTAGCCGCGTGACGGTGAATGAGCAAAATAATCACAGAGCGCGTTGCCGTTTTTTGTTTTGCCGATAATGGCGACGTTCATGAGGCCAATGCCAAGGCGGCGAAGTGAACGTTGGAGACCGCGAAGGAGCAGACGCTCGAGGACGACAAAAAGAATGGCAAGTGCCCATGCGGCAAGCATGATAAATCGCGATTCGAACAGTGTGCGGGAGAAAAATGCGATCGCGAGGACGGCAGCAAAGGCAGCTGAGGAAGCGAGGACGATGCGCGTGGCTTCGACCGCAATGCGGCGGGGGCGAATTGCGTAGAGCCCTGCAACGGTGTAAATGAGGAGAAAAATAACCGCGATGGAGCTCGCGACTTGCATGTACGAAGTAAACGGCAGTGCAAAAATGACTGGACGCTGGCGTACGAATGCATCGGCAAAACGGAGTGAATACGCGGCAGCGGCAGCTGCGATGAGCGCAAGATAATCGAGCGGCACCGATGCGGCCGCAAACGCAAGATCAACTCTTTTCATATGCTTTATCTTACCATAATCCCACCCGTGTGGGGTGGGAGCATGGTGGAAAAAGGGGGAGCTGATAAGCCGAATTTTGTCATAACCGTTTGACGGGTCGGGACGGCAATCTATCTATGCGAGCGACCAATCTTGCTCTTGCACCAGAACGGGTTTGCCACGCTTCCATGTTGCCATGGAGCGAAACGCGTAGCCCTTGCGGACACCGCGTCACTTTTCACATTTCTCCTCCATAGCTCGAAGAGCGACAGGGGATAGTATAGTCTCTGTGGTACTTTCCCTAAGTTTTGTTATGAAACGTATGCTTGGTCGCCGTTAGCGACGTTCTTTGGCATCGTAGATTGCTCTACGAAGGGTGTTCGGACTTTCCTCCCCTAACGTAGCTCCTAGATATTCTAGGAGCGAAGTGGGGTAGCCGTCTTGCGTCCCTTTCTCCGACCGGAATGTAGCAGATTTTTGTGGTTTTGTAAACAAAGGCCCCACGCAGACGAGGCGTGGGGTAGGGGGAGTCGATGCCGCTATTCGACGCTGTATGGGCGTGAAAGAGGCGGAAGCGGCTCCAGTGGTGTCGGTGCGGCGAGCGATGATTCCGCAGTCGTGAGGTCGTGGATGGACGAGCGGCGTTCGGGCGGAACCGACCAGCATGCGCTCGGCGCACCGTCGTTTGCGCCTCGGAGTTTGCCTGTGTTGGGCGGTGTGGTGTCGATGTTCGTGGGCGGCTTGATGGGTGTGTTCATGGATTTCCTCGGGCGGGATATCGTGTCGGGAGCGACAGCGATTTTTCTAGCATAAAACAGAAGCTCCTCCAACGCAAGGCGCGGGAGGAGCAGCGAGGATGGCGAGCGACGCTATTGGTCGCTAGAAAAAGCGGGAGATGGCCGACTTGTGGACAGACGGCCGACGACCAGGAGGGTCAACGGGGTTGCGATTCATCGGCTTGATGACACTCTTTGCCAGCGGATGAAAGACGAAGAGGTAGTCGCGCGCGAGCGCAGGAGCAAAGTACTGCATCGTCGTGAATTCGCCGCGGTCGACGGAGTCGATGAACGTGGCGAGCGCGGTCACTTGCTCTTCTTCGGTGTGCTTGTCGGTTTCCTTGCATTCGTACTTCACGGTTCGCGTCAGGAGATGTGTGTACATCTTGTGGCGTTCATCGGTCTTGCTCGTGGATTCAATCGCTCGTGTGAGGCGATCGATGAGCTGGGACTTGGTGGGAGGAGGACGGAGGGACATTGTATTACCTCTGCTTGGCTTTGTGTGTTGACGGGGTTGTGGGAACGGAGTGCTGCCTGTCCATGGCAGAGATTCCGTGAATGCCGATGGCGACGTTCTGGCGCAACATACGCTCTTT